>NZ_JAZAQF010000016.1:0-66940 GCF_043235035.1 Limnothrix redekei LRLZ20PSL1
ACGACTAAAGCCACAGGCACGGCGGAACTGTGATGGGGGTAGCGAGGCGAGGCTTTCGTAGAGCATCTCCCGAGGGTGGTGACAGCGACTTTCTACACCGCTATTCTATTCGTGCAAGAGGTCTATTAGATTCCTCCAAGGTTGATGCAAAGCACAAGTCAAAAAGTCTCGATCCCGCAATTAGCTATTGGGGATAAAAGATGGTATTTGTTCGTCAAAGCTTCTATGTCAAGAGTTACAGCCCATCAACTTCTCGCTCTAATTTTTGATGAACCAAAATCATCAGGCTTGCAACTTCATAGTCATCATCGATTTGATCAATTGATTTAAATTTCTGACCAGAAATGAAATTCAAGCAATTCAAAACACGCTCTTTCCACAAGCTTTCAGGATCAGAGTCTCTAGGATCAATTTTCCATGCCTTAAAAACTGACCCTTTGTCTTTTAATCCTGACAGTTTATGGAACAGATCATTTCTACTATCAAATACATGATTCCCAAAAGTCCATATATCTAAGTCTCTTGATTCATTAATTCGTTTCTTGAAGTCAATAGCAAAATATAAACCTTTTCCATAGCGGTTAAAATCTTTTGTTCTTCCAGCTCCAAGTTCGACAGTGATGGATCTTGATTCAGACGGAAATTCTTGATCTGCCCATTTTCGTAATAGCCCTTCAACAGCCCGAAAGCTATGGAACATAGCTTCCACCGTATCCACACGCTCTAAGCGCTTGACGGCTAGATAAGCAGACTCATAGGCTGTTGACCACCACAATTGCTTTCTTTGAAGAGCCAAGTCATGAAAGTCAGGAATCAATGTAAGTGTGTCAAAGAATTTATCGAATTCTGCAAAATTCCACTGAATTGCAGCCTCCAGCAATAGAGTCAGTTCTTTAGATAATTCAAAATTGAGTAATCCTTGAACTGCTGCATAATTACCAAACTTCAGCAGCTCTCTCGCTTGTTGTTTTTTAATTCCACGCAAGTAGCTAGAACTTTTGATAAGCTGTGCTGATTTTGTAGGATTATTACTTGTCCTGAGGTTGCTTTGATTTTCGCTCGTGACCAAGAAGCGAACGCGATCACCAAAATATGACAAGGCCATAAACTGTACAGCCGAGGAGATAGCCGGTGTACTAGCCTGGTGGCTCACGTACACCGCCTCAAGTTCGCTATCAGTTACCAAGAGATCGCTATTCAAAACAGCAAATTTTTGGCGCACCAGCTCTAGCACTGAGTCCCAATTATCCAAACTGTCAGCAACAGTCTCCGGTTGCAAAACAATTGGCTCTACTACTTGGGCATTAGGCAACTGCTCGCTAAAGTAGCGCTTCAAAATTGGGAGCAGTTCATAGGTATCTTGCCAATAGGGACTCTTTTCCCCTCGTTCAGTCCGATTATCTGCAAAAATCTTGGACTGATCAGTCAAGACTAGAACGATTTGACTTAGTTCGCTAGACTGCTGCACTTTCTGAGTGAAGTCTTCCAATAAAGGAAAGGTCAAATAATTAAAAATGTTGTCTTGTAAATCTAGCTGCTTCTGGTAAACCCTGCCCAAGACTCGGGAGGGAACACGATAGGATGCATCTGACTCATTACTAGCCACAAGAAAAGGAATCCCATAGCAGTCAGATTTGATACTGGTAAACCAACGAGTCCACATACGTCCACTGAACTGTTGACTGCTACATCCTGCGTCTTGGTTTGCCTCGTCGCTCTTGAGCTGAACATCGCTGCTACCGATCGTCAAAATCCAAATTTTCATGCTTTAACATCTCCCCATACTTGCTGAAATTCATCTGGATTTGTACTCAAGAACGCTAAAAAGTCTCTACATTCTTGAGAGTCATCTGGAAAAATTGTTAGCACTTCCAGATATTTAATGGTTTTCTTGGGAATCTTCTTGCCTGGGCTATTAGGATCTGGGACTAGTCGAATTACAGGATACATACGATGGATAATTCGACTAATAGTGCCGATTTTCCCTGTAAAAGGTTTCTTGTAAATCGACCCCTCTGATTGGACTCCTTGAATTGCTGGCTGATATGGCTTGTGAAACCAATAAACTGCAACAGAATCTTCGGCACTACTAGCTAATCGCGACCACACTTGGACATTACTGGGATGCCAGGCTTCCCGCCAATCCTTAGCCCACTGATTAGAGCGAACAGTAATTCCTTGCAGCTCCATCCACTGACAGGTCACAGCCCGAACATTATCTAAAAACGGAGTAATCCGCTCAACACTGGCAAACGTCGTATTTCGGAGCTGGCTTTGCTCGTCTAACCATTGCCAATGGCAACCAATCAAAGCCTTATAACTATCTTCATAATAGTCTTCAAAAAATTCACGATGATCGGCCCGCCGCCAGGACTTTCCAAAGCCGCCCACAAGCATGGCAAAGCGCATCAAGTTAGTAACTAGCTTCATCAATGCATTTTCCTGATTGGCATTAGCAAGAGGACGGTTTAAAAGCCAATTCAACTTTCCTTCCACTAAGTAAGCAGGTTGAGCATAGCTTCCTGATCCAAACGACTCGATTTCTAGTTTTGACTCGCGAAACTGAAGTCCCAGAAACCCCACAGTTGGTTCACCAGATTGAATTCCCCCAAAGAGATCTTCAACTAGTTGATCGGCGGTCTTGGCATCTGTTAAGCCGCCAAATAAGCGTAGAGCATGACCACGCAAAGAAGCACGAAAGATATTATGGCGAAACTCACCCGAGCCATCGATTAATTTGGCAGCCTGACCTTGACCTTTAAGGCTGACTGAATATAAAACTTTTCTCGGTTTGACCGATAAAACTTGTGCAAGCTGTCCATAGCCCGTAGCAGTCTTAGAACCCAAGCCAACGGATAGTGCTCGCTCCCAAATTGTCCAAATGGTTTGCCACTCAGCATCCGATAGTGGTCGATTGCTGGAAATAGCAAAACGCAATGTTGGTTGATAGAGCGAAACTAAGGCGTAGGCACTTTCGCCAGTAGGCTTTTGATTGGTTGGCACAGCTTTCACCTGCCACCCTTGTTGAGGATGAACGAGGTCAACTAGGCCCTCCGTCCAATCATTGGTTGGGTAAGCCCCAAGAAAGCGCAGAATGCCAGGGTGGAGATCTGTTTCTTTGCCGCAATAGCGATCGGTACTGCCTGCTGCAACCACTCCTGAAGCCTCAGCTTGTTCGCAAGCATTCCGAAATGCTCCCTTCATGCTGCTGCCTGGATAGAACGGGATTCCTGCCTTCCCCAAAACCGGCCGAATAATCCCATCATCCTGGCCACCATTAGTAACAAATCGCCAGGAAATTTGATAGGACTTGGCACTATAAACCGGTGTTTGCTTGTCCTGAGCATCCTGAGCAGGAATCTGTTCAGCCTTGTCAACCCACTCGTCAACCCATACTTCAACATCTTGGAGTTGACCTTCTTTAGGCTTACCCGACCTCTTTTCAGAGTCAAGGCGTTGCAGTTGCGATCGCCCATCAATCTGGGCGCGAAACATCATGGGCACTTTTTTATAACTATCAGGAATCGCTGGCATCATCTAACTTCCCAATTTTGTAACGCTGAGTCCACCAAACCAAGCAATCGCAAAGCTGTGTCAAAACGGCGATCGCCACTCGTTGATCTTCAATGGGTAAGTCCCAAAGCTGCTTAGAAACATGCTGAATCTTGCTGGTTTCTTGGGGGTTGATCGCATCCTTCGGCAGATTGATATCTACCTGCGACATAACTCCACAAAATTCATCCCAGGTTTCTTTCCAATACTTAGACTTTTGCTCTTCCTTGCCCTTGAGCCGCAAGTGCTCACCCCAAAATCGCTCTAGTCCATAGGCCACGGACATACGCATTTTGTGGGATTGATTCAAAGATTTTGGATCGCGAGTACGGGCTGCCAATACTAACTTCTGGGCAATGCGATCGAGTTCATAGGACTTCCAAGTCATTACTGGTCACCTCCCAAAAGCAGCACACGACAGCGACCAAAGCCAATCGATTCGAGTCCACCAAAATAGATTTCAGATTCCTTGTGGTCTCCAAAGGGTTTCCAGCCCTTTTCTTTTAAGGCAACTGGAAAAATCAAAACGCAGCCCTCTGGCAATGCTTCCGTGTTAAAGAAAGCCCCCCTTTCCGTGTCAACCTTCTTCACCTTATCGAGGAGCTTAACGCGGCTTTGGCGATAAAGCGCCATGTCATGCAGCATGGAAATATCATTGTCATCAACCACCACGAGCTTGTTTCGATCTAGATCAAGATCAACAGGCACCCAAGGAGACAAATCAGCCGTATTCGTAATTTCCAAAAATCCAAGATTGAAGAACAGAATTTTTCCTCGGCCTTGAACTTGTCGTCCTTGCAACCCTTTTGGTGCAGTGTAGGGTGCAGGTACGTCGGCTTTGATGCCCGTAATCCGTTGATAGCGCTTGAGCAGAGACGGGCAACTGACCCAAACAACTGGCTGTCCTGGACAAAAGACCGGAAACCAAACTAAGGAAGCATATTCAAACTTCACCAAGGCTTCAGTAGTTCCGCCATCGGGTTGACCATCTACAGCTTCATGACCATACCAGCGGTTAGTGGCTGTGCGATCGGGGTCTTCTTCTTCTGAACTCCGCATCTCTGCCCGAAAGCGGCCACGAATCGAGCTGCCAGGAATGATGCCAGTTTGGGTGAACTGATCCCGAAAGATCAGGTTCAAATTACCGGTTTCTTCGCCTGCCGTTGCCCCCACATGCAGTGGCGCTAGGGTCTCAATTATGCCGAACGCTTTGTGGTACATTCTGGAACTCCTTGAATTTCAACCGGTAAACAGAGACCACAGCCCAATTGCTTGAGTGAAAATCCTTCCTTGGGAAACCACTCTTCGGGAAATTCCCACCAGGTCATGTTTAAAGGCTCTCGGAAAACATAAACACTGCCACTGGGAACGGCATACCGACCTCGCCCCAATCGCCGTCCTTTGCGAGGGTCATCTTTGTTTTGACCAACTCGATAGCGGTAGGGCACAGGTTTATCCATCAACAGCTTGAGATCGCGCTTCGGAAAAGTTGGGTGTTGTGGATAGCGATAGGAAAGGTTATTTGATCCCCAAGCAGCCGGAGTAATTAAGGCAAAAGCGCGGGAAATTTTTTGGGCTAGCAACCTGTTCAATGGATGCTGCTCATCAATTGGCTCATTCGCAATCTCTACCAAATGCCCTTCTCCACCAAAACGATGCCAACCATTGAGTTCTAAAGTTTCCAGGTTGGTTAAATACACTAAGCAGATATCTTCAGGAATCTGGACGACATTTTCCAGGAACAAACCATTCTTTTCTAAAACATGGCATTCATCCCCTTTCATCCGAGGATGTAGAAAAGAAGTCGATTGCCAAGGTGTAGCTTTTAAGTATCGAGCATCTTGCCTAATTTCATCTCTAGACCAACCCCAAGTATCAATCAACTGCCAAGTAGCTGATGATGCGGGCTTGAGGTCTTGCTTGGAACGATGCCATCGATATTGATTCAGGTAATCACTATCAGGGAGAGGATCTCTTGTTTCCCCTAGACTTTCAGGACGTTCTTTGCGTTGCAATGACCACTCATCTGATGCCTTATTATCAATGATTTGGTGACGAGACATAGGCACATAAAATTCAAATGGGTGATCTGTATATGCCCAGAATGGCCCTGCAACCGTAAGTTGTTGCTTTAGGATTTGCGGATCTGCAAAGCATTGCGATCGATTAGCGTTCAGAATCAGACCAGCGATCGCTGCCGAATCAGGAGGAAATTTGTAGTTGGACTTGCCCACCAAGTTTTCTGGCGACAGAAATCCACCAGCGCTGGCATACATGAAGCCTAAAGGAGAAACTGTGATTAGGGATTTGAATTGCGACATAATTGCCAACCTACTTGAATCAATTCATCCATCCAATTCACGATTGCCAAGTCTAGTTCTTGTGGATCTTCAATTTCTCCACACAACGTATCCCAGCCTCCAGGGTTCCCTTGTCGATAGTTCTCGAATATTTGTCTAGCCTTGCCGTTGAAGTAAAAATCAAATAGTTCGCAGGCAATGTCGCTGTTGTTGCTAGGAGAGTCCAAGCTAATGGCGTGGCGAGCTTTTAAAGCAGCCCAATCGCTGTAGAGATGACTCCAGTTCGCTTCAGAACCTGTTTTCTGATTGCGATCGCGATAGCTATCCAAAATGGCTAGTTCATCCCAGGGGCAAGTCCATTGCACAAACCGACCGCTGTTGAACACAATTCGGATGGTGACTCGATCGCGCCCTAGGGCTTTTGATCGCTGTTCCGCTTCTCGGCAGTGATGCAAAATATCGCGCTGCGGAACCTGATGACCAGCCCAGACAAACCCCACACTATAAGTCAGCTTAAATCCCAATTCATGCTGTGTGTCTGCTTGGATTTTCTGCCACTGATTGGGAAGCGCTTTTAGCCAATTCCAAGCTTCAATCGGCTGAACTTTTGGTGGCGATTGCTTTCGATCACTGGATTCTTCACTGTAAAGCACACCGAGAAAGTCATCACCACCAGCATAAATTACACGACCCTTGCCCTCGGGAAATAAGTCTTTTGCTTTGGCAAATTCTTGCCCCCAATTTCGCATCAAGGTTGAAAATCGTTGGAGATTGTGATCACGCTGTTGGGGGCTATCCGGATGGCGATTGGCTAGATCAGTGAGTTTGTCACCTACCTTGTCACCATCGCCCATAAACCAACCTGTCCAATAACTCGGCTCGCGATAAATATCGCGAAACGACGTTTCGGGATGATGAATGCCAATATCAAGGGCTAATGGCTCAAAAGTCACAAGGCGTTTTGCCAGCTCAGGAATGCTCAAGCGTTCGCGGGGGCTGACAAATTTCCCGCCGTCATTATCTGGATTAGCAAAGTGATCCTTCAGTTCTTGATCAGAAGGAAATGATTGATGGCGGCGCTTAAAATCATCTAAAATCCAGGCTAAGCGAAGATAAAAACGCTCAATATCCTGTCTTTCGCTGTCTGAAAATGATCGCCCTGGATTGTTGTCAGGTTTGCCCAATCCGGGCCAGGCGATCGCATCGGCTCCCGCAATACTCGAACTTTCACCAACCCAATTAATCCCAATCCAATCGCGTTTGAGCTTACGATTTTCTAAGTCCTCCATCGCGGATTGGGGTGTTGTGCCATAGCCCCAAAACACTTCCCAGGCATAGAGACCCCAACGCTCCCACTCACCTGCCCCACGCCGATCGCCAGGGATAGGCTGCGACCAACAGTAGGCCTCATCCGGCAGATTTTGCTCAACCCAGCAGCGACAAGATTTGAGGAGTGCTTGCCAATTCTTCAGCAAGCTCTTTTTGACAGTATCGCGCTTAATTTTTGGCCCTTTCAGGAGGATGCGATTGGGCATACCCCGTTGGTGATCGATGCAGGCTGGCGAAATCACCTCAGTACTCTGTCCGCCTGAATTGCTGGCTGAATCGTGGATGATGTCTTGGATTAGTTGTTGGCTCAGATAAGACAAAATTTGCGATGCACCAAACAGATCACGCAGCTTGCGAGACTTCTCGATAAACCCTTGTACGGGCGCAAAGCTGATCGCGGTGTAGATGGGGGCGGAATCAGACATCGTTGGTTCTGAAGTCATATTGAAAGCCTTGTGACCTCATGAAAATCGCATCGTCTTGAGCATGAGGCTGATGAAACGTCTGCAAAAGCACCCAAGTGCTTTACCCATAAGTCCGGCTGGCGATCGCCATGATGTTCACGCTTGTGTCCTGGCTCCTATCTTAAAGGATTGATCGCAGGAGTCCGGTGTAAGTTTTAATATTGTTCGTTAAGCAAAATGAATGCTTGTAAGTCTTTGTATTATTGGGTTTTGCACGATCACCCCTAGCACCCGAAAATATTATTTTCTATTAGGCGGGCGGCTGGAGATGTGTTAATGGCGACTCGATCGCGCCATGGCTATGAGGAACCGATCGCGTTCGATCGCCTGATGTTGTTGGTGGCCCTGTTGGCGCAGGAGCCGGGCAGCGGGGCGATCGCGGCGGGAGGATTGGAGGCGATCGCGGCGGCTCTGCGCGATCGGGCGGCGGCCTTGGGGCGGCCCTTCCCAGAGGATTACCCCTCGATTCCGACCTTGCGGAAGGACTTGGCCACCCTGCGCGACTATGGCCTGTTGGGCGAGCGGATGTATCGCTGGGGCTATTACTTGGGGGCGGGGGCCCTGACGGTGGCGGAATTGACCACAGCCTTGAATGGGTTGCGGCTGTTGGCGATCGACCTGGGCGATCCCAAAGTGGGGGAGCGCTTGGGCCCCATCCAAAGCCGCCTGAAAAGCTGGGATCAAGACCAGGAGGGGCGGTTAACTTATCCCTTGCGGCGATCGCTCTCCCGGCCCGTCAGCGAACAGGATCCCATCACCCGCCTAGAGCAGGGCCAGGGCTGGGATCGCTTGGTGGAGCAACTGGATGCGATCGAGGAGGCCATTTTGGATGGCCAGGCGATCGAACTGAAAGTGGCACGCTCACCCCAACTGGATGATCGGGGAGAGCGGGAGCGGCTTTATCCCTTGCAACTGCTTTTCTATGACGTGGGCTGGTATTTGCTCTACGAAAAATTGGATTCAGGTCAGTTTGCCACGCGCCGGATCGATCGGCTGAGTGCGGAGGTGCGGTGGTTGCCGATGCCGCCCCGAGGCTTGCGGATCCAACGGCAACGGCTGCGCAAAGCAACGGGTTTGCTCTCGGCCGGTTGGGGCTTATTTTTGGGCGAAGCAGCGGATCAAATACGGGAATTGGCGGGCCAGGAACCGTTGCAGTTGGTGGTGGTGCGCTTTCGGCCACCCACCGCGCGGTTCATCGCAGAGGGCGATCGCCGCCACCCCACGCAACGGTTGACCTGGGAGTCGGGGACGAGTGGCGAGCCAAGTGGGCTGGAATTTTCCGTGAAGCTACCGAGGCGATCGCTCGGGGAGTTTGAGCGATGGGTGCGGCGGTATGGGAGCGATGCGGTGGTACTTGAACCGCCGGAGTTGGTCGCGAGGTTTCGGCAAATGGCGATCGCCCTGGCCCTGGCCTATGGAGTTGGGGCAGGCGGTTCTAGCTGATTGAGGGCCCCACAGATATATTTCTTGACGGTTTCGCGGCTGGCAGTCACACCACTGGGCAGCGTGAAAACCATCTCAACGGTGGTTTGGTTGTTTTCCGCCAAAGCAAACACATCAATCGGCAAGGCCCGCTGAAAGGCAGTGGCGGGGTTTTCCGCTCGCATCATGCCGCCGGCCACGTCGGTGCTGAGGGTACGAATGCCTTCGCGGGCCAAAATCACCCGCAATTGAAAAAAGGCCCTTTCGACGGATAGGCCTTGGACTTGCACACGGGCAAAATAGGCGGAACCGTTGAAGAAATCGCCTTTTTTGTCGAAGCTTTCTTCACAGGTGGTGGCGAGGGCGGGCGTGCCAAGGCAGAGCAAGGCCAGGCTCAGGAACAGCGATCGCATGGTTTGCATGATCGGATCAAAGAACAAAACCTCAGGATTGCCGATCGGGAATGGGCATGGCCATCGCGGTGTGACACCAAGGAGCCACAGCAAGCGATCGTGTAGAGAATGATGGCGGCCCAAGCGATCGGCAAGGGTCGGTTTGCCCGATCCACCGATCCACAACCTCCGCGAAAAATGCGGGTTTCAGTCGATCGCCCCAGGTTGTGGATCGGTTAACGCGCGTTCTAGCCGACCGTGATATTCGGCTCCTCGCAGAAATTCACCAACACCGTTTCGCTTTCCGACTCATCCTCAAACACAAAGCTGATGTACCACTCACAGGGCGAATCATTCGTATGTTCCGCCCAGGTGACCGTTGCCCCCTCTCCAGAAGCAATTCCCTCTTCTGGCAAATCGAACTGCGACCACTCCTCATCATCGGGCGAAACCCAAATTTCCAGGATGGCTTGGTCTGTGTTGTTGGTGACCACAAAGCTAAACAAATCGTCCGACATGGGGGGTACATCCCAAAATTGCAGAATACGGCTCCGTTCTAGACTTCAACGCGGGTCGCTGTGGGCTTTCCTTAGCTTTTCTTCACCACGCCTCTTCACCACGCCGTTTCCTCGCCCGCAATTCAGATTCCAACTCCTATGCTGAAGGTAACCCCTGGTCGATCGGGCATTTCTGACCCGATCGGTCTTGGTTTTGATGAATTTTGATCAATTCAGGAGAAAGTAGGAGCAAGATTCAATGAAATGGACTGGTAAACAAGGCCCATGGCTCGCGGGATTGTCCCTCGCGATCGCCAGCACTGCCGCGATCGGGAGTTGGGGATTTAGCCAATGGCGGGCCCAACAACCCGCCGCAACGGCCCCAGGCTCCACCACCACCGCCCAGGCTAGCCCCGCCCTTTGTCCTCCCGGTGGGGACGCGGCCGGCGGCATGGCGCATCATATGCACTCGATGCAGGTGAGCAGCGAGTTTGAATTCATTAGTCACATGATTCCGCACCACCAGGAGGCGATCGACACGGCCAAGCTCGTGCGCGATCGCACCCAACGGCCGGAAATGCGGCAATTTACCCAGGCGATTATTGATGCCCAAAGCCGGGAAGTGAGCCAAATGAAAACATGGCTGCAAACCTGGTATCCCAACCAAACCAGCACCCAGACCTATCAGCCCATGATGCGTCCCCTGGAACCCTTGCAAGGCGATGCGCTGGATCAGCAGTTTTTGCAAGATATGGTGATGCACCACCAAGGGGCGGTGATGATGGCCCAAAGCCTGATTCAAGGTCAATTGGTGAAACACCCGCCAGTGCAGTCAATGGCTCAGGATGTGATTCGCACCCAAAGCCAGGAGATTGGTCAGATGCAGACCTGGTTGGGGGCTTGGTTCCCGAATGGTGGCCAATGCGGGCGATCGACGGCGACGGATTCCACGGGCAACGGGTTAATGAACCACGGGAACATGAATCACGGGAACATGAATCACGGGAATATGAACCACGGGAATATGAACCACGGGAACATGAATCACGGCATGAACCATGGGAAACAGCTTTAGGCTCCGTGGGATTCGCCATCGGGTTTGCACCGTGGGGATTCGTTGCCATGATTAGTCTGGGTCAATAGTCCAGCAGGGGCCGTGTAGGGCCGGCCGCCAGCATCCATCGGGAATGGCATGGGATCACCATCCCGATCGCCCATCGATTTTGGTTGACTATGGTTGATTCTTAAAGAAATGGCTAAGGAAAAAGCAGCCATTAGCCACAACTTCAACGAATTTTCTGAGGAAATGGCCCTGGCACTTTCTGGGACAATTTGGACAACCCAACGCCCAGGGGGCATTTTCTGAGCCAAAAAAACCGTCAGGAAATTTTTACAAATTCCACAGGGGGGCGATCGCCGGCCGGCGGGAACCTTGGTATCGTGGAGATATAAATCGTATACCGCAATACGAAATAAATCAGGAAGCTTATTTCCTAACGTTATATTTGCGCCGTTTTAGCGCTAGTTTGGCGCTGTTCTGGTGCTTTGCGGGGTTTCGCTCACGCCACCGAACTGCTCGATCGATTCATCACCGCCGAATCTGTTCCTCAAGAATTTCACCGTATGCTGGCCAGCGATCGCGCCCTGAAATTTAATCCCCTGGATGCGGGGCAACCCAGCCGCATCCTGATTGTTGAAGACGAAGAACTAATCCGCGATATGGTGGCCGCGGCCCTGCGCGACGAAGGCTATGAAGTATTAGTGGCGGCCGATGGGGCTGCGGCCTTGAACCTGTTGAATCTCAACAATCCTGGCGACATGAACCGCCCGCCCGATTTGATTGTTCTGGATTTGATGTTGCCCCGGGTGAATGGGCTGGATCTGTGTCGGCTGTTGCGCCAGCGCCAAGATCCCGTGCCGATTTTGATGTTGAGTGCCAAGGGCAGCGAGACCGATCGGGTGTTGGGGCTGGAAGTGGGGGCCGATGACTACCTCACGAAGCCCTTCAGTATGCGGGAGTTGGTGGCTCGTTGCCGGGCCCTGCTGCGGCGCAATCGGATCGTGAGCGCGGCCCAGCCAGAAGTGCTGCGCTATCGGGATATTGAACTTTATCCCCAGGAATGCCGGGTGGTGGTGCGGACTCAGGAAGTGAACCTGTCGCCGAAGGAATTTCGACTGCTGGAATTGTTTGTGCAACATCCCCGGCGAGTTTGGTCTCGGGAACAGTTGCTGGAGCGCATTTGGGGCATTGACTTCATTGGCGACAGCAAAACCGTTGATGTGCATATCCGCTGGCTGCGGGAAAAGATTGAGCTAGATCCCAGTACGCCTGAATACATCGTCACCATTCGCGGCTTTGGCTATCGATTTGGTTAGTGTCCTAGTCGGTTTAGGACTGGGGCTAGGGGTTGGGGTGTGGCAACAGGCGCGGCTGCGTTCTCGCCTGATGCAGCTTTTTGCGCCCATTTTGGCCGATGAGGTGGCGATTCCGTTGGGGCTGGAGTCCTTGGTGCGGCGCGGGGTGGTGGCGGCGCTCGATCGGGAAGTGGCCCTGGAGTCTCAGCTCGAAATTTGGGAGAAGGCCCTGGCAGCGGCTCCGATCGCCTTTCTGTGGGTCGATCGCGATGACGGCCTGCGGTGGTGCAATGACCGGGCGCGGGAGCTGTTCGCCATCCGTCAGTGGCAACCCAACCAAGACCGCCTCTTGATTGAGGTGGTGCGCTCCTACGATTTGGATCAGTTGGTGCAACAAACCCGGCGGGGCCGGCTCACTTGCCAACGGGACTGGACGTTTTATGGAGAGCCTTGGCCGGAGTCAACGGAATCGACGGAGGGCCCGGAGTTGAGCGACCACGGGACGATCGATCCCCCCTTGCCGGGGCCGGGAGCCGCCACCAAGGGGGTGGGGTTGGCCCTGCGAGGGTGGGGGATTCCGCTGCCCCATGGTCACGTGGCGATCTTTGTGGAAAATTGCCAGCAGATGGTGGACTTGGCCCGCAGTCGCAACCGGTGGATTAATGACTTGGCCCATGAGTTGCGCACGCCCCTCACGTCCATTCAGTTGGTGTTTGAAACCCTGCAAAAGCAACTGGAGCCGCCCCTGAGCCATTGGGTCGATCGAGCCATGCCAGAAGTGAAACGGCTGGTGCGATTTGTGCAAGATTGGCTGGATTTGAGCCAAATGGAACAGAATCCGGGGCAAATTTTGCGCTTGGAGGTGTTGGACTTGGTGGAGGTGGCCCAGGCGGCTTGGCAGTCGGTGGAACCCTTGGCGGAACGAAAATCAGTGGCGCTGGTGCTCGATCGGGATGGGTTAGATCATCTCTGGCTCCAGGGCGATCGGGCCAAGCTCCATCGGCTGCTGTTGAATTTGCTGGACAATGCGATTAAGTACAGCCCGGAAGGTGGGCAAATTTGGCTGCACATTTCCCAAGATGCGCCGGCCTTGACCTTGCCCCAACCGCCCGGGGAGTTGGCGGAAGATTTGGCGGAGGAGTTGGGCTGGGCGAGCCAATCGGGCGATCGCGCCTCGGAGTCTGACCCGCGCTGGGGCGCTCCGGCGGCCCAGCCCAACCCCCAAGCCGCCACCCCCCCCTCCGATCCAGACAACGACCCGATCGCCACCTGGGCCTATGCCGACGTGATTGATATGGGGCCCGGATTTTCGCCTACGGATTTACCTCACATTTTCGAGCGGCTCTATCGCGGCGATGCTTCCCGCACCCGCGAAACCGATGCCATGATTGCGCCCCAACTCCCCAGCACCGGCAGCGGCCTGGGGCTGGCGATCGCCCGGCAAATTGCGATCGCCCATGGGGGACAAATTACCGGCAGCAACGACCCCAAAACCGGCGGCGCAAGGCTGCGGGTAGCCCTGCCGATTCGGGCCATCCGCCAACCCCTGGATGATTTGTAGCGCTTGACGATGGGGAGCAATCCCCGAAAACGCCAACAACCGGGGCGATCGAGCTGTTTGGTAGCCAACAGCACCCCAATTGGTGCAAGACTTCTGAACAATCATCCTAGGAGTAACTATCCCGGGGACTGCGGCAGATCAGCCCACTAAAATTTGGTTAAATTCCCACTAAACTTCTGAGCTGGAACCCCCACCTTAAGAAAATATAAGATATAAAGGAAAGGCAATCTTTTGACATGCATCCATTAATTTCCCATTTCCATTCCCCTTTTAACCGAGGCATTTTTATTCCAATCCTTATCTGTCAGACAATCGCAAACTCATCCAATGACAACCCAGATTAATCCTAGATTAGTCCTTCGTAAATTGTTCTTTCACGAACCTCTGATCAGACAACATCATGAGTCATGAGTCACTCCAATCAATATTCTGTTTCTATTCCTTAGCATCTTTCCGAGCGATCTAAAATCGCAATCAGTATCAAAATTGATTGAGATTTGATCAGACATTTCCTCGTTTCAGTCTCGATCGTTGCCTAGAAATTTTCCAGAAACTTCCCAAAAATTTCCCGAAAGTTGCCCAACAGCTTCTGCCTCAGCCCCTTTTGGGCAACCGAACTCACGGCGCGATCGGCCCTGTCCCCAGTGCTGTTCAAAGTTCTGATCAACATGATGGCAGTCAAGTTCAAGGGACCTCGATTAGAGTGACTTTTTCCTTCTAACCTCAAAACCAATAGCCAGCAATTCATTAAGAATTTATGATGCAATTTCTGGTTTTGAACCTTTACTTTCCTTAAATTGCGCTATCAGTGATTTACCCATTTTTCAACACCTTCTCTCATCGATCAATGCGGCTCTAAGGCTTCTTGGAGGTTGGTATTTTGATTTCCTGAAGTGAATGTTCTCAAGAGAACTTGGTTGGTGATTTCACTGCTGAGCAATGCCTAAATTCAAAAGAAAATCACCCTGAGCCAATCATCACGGTTTCTAAAGTGGGGTTGGGACGAGCTGTTGATTCATTCCGTCGTTTATGAAGGTTCCATGATTGCTGTAGACGTGAAACGATCTTTGTTTTCCACTGCTTCGGGTGCGGCCACCAAACCGACGGCGATCGAACGCAAAATCAAGCGAGTTTGCCAAGATGTGCTGCGGATGGGAGCGCTGGTTGAGGATTCGTTTCGCCTCACTCAGCAAGCCCTGTTTGCCCGCGACCTGTCCACGATCGAGCGGATTAATGCCCTCGAAGACCGCATCGATGAGTTCTATCGCCAAATTGAACTCGACTGCGTGGTCACCATGACCCTGAACGCTCCGGTGGCGGAAAATTGCCGCTGGCTGAGTGCCCTGATGCAGTTGGTGCGGGACTTGGAACGCATTGGCGATTATTCCCAGGACTTGGCGGACATTGCGGTGCGCCTGTTTCCCTATGGGCCCCATCCCCATTTGGAGGAGGTGGAAGCCATGGCTCGCCAAACCCTAACCATGTTGGGCATGAGTTTGGCGGCGTTGGTGGAGCCAGATCCCGAGGCGGGGGCCCGGCTCCAAGCGGCGGACAATGTGGTGGATGAGGCCTACGATCGCCTCTATGGTCTGTTGGCCACGCAGCGGGATGTGCCGGGGCCGATCGAGCCGGTGTTGCTGATGGTGCTGACCATTCGCCACATTGAGCGCATGGCCGACCATGCCACCAATATTGCCCAACGCGCCTCCTATATCGTGACGGGTCACCGCTCCTAGCCATCCCCTAAGCCCCAAACAGCCAAAGCCAGAGGGGCAGGGTAAAGGGCAAAACCACGGTTCCTAGGGCCACACTGGACACGGCCAAGTCCCGATCGAGGTCGTAGGCTTCGGCAATGACCAAACAGGCAAAGGCGGGGGGCATGGCCATCTGCAACACCAAAACCAAGAGGGTTGGCCCCTGCCATCCCCAACCCCGCAGGGTCAACCCCACCACCAGGGGCACGATCGCCATTTTGATGACCAACAGGGCGATCGCCGGAGCCGTGGCATTGCCCCAACGCAACTGACTGAGCCGCATTCCAATTAGCACCAAGGCCAGGGCCACCACAGTCCAAGCGATGGCCGTCAGTCCCCGATCGATCACCTGGGGCAGGGCGATCGATCGCGACCCCAAGCCCGCCAGGGCCCCCCAAACCGTCGGATTCACCAAGCCCGCCCGCACCATGCCCCAACCGTCGCTCGATTGGCCCCCCAGCCGGGCCGCCAGGGCCGAACCCACCCCATAGGCCCCCAAAGTTGTGCCCGCCACATCAAAAAACAGGGCCCAGGCAAATTGCCCACTCCCAACCAAGGCCAGGGCGATCGGGAAGCCCAAATAACCCGTGTTGCCAAACATGCTCCCCAGCCAAAAACTGGCTCGCCGTTGGGGGGCGGTCACCCCTTGCCAGTGCAGCCATCCCCAAGCAAGACAACCGGCCAGGGCGATCGACCCCCAAGCCACCAAGGGAGCCAGCCAGGCCTGGCCGCTCAGATCGGTTTGGCGCAAAAAGGCTACGCAGCTCAGGGGCACGCCCACCCAAAACAACCCTTGCCCGATCGCCCCGGACACCCGCGCCGGGAGCCAGCGGCCCAACAAAACCCCCAAACCCACCCCACCGGCCAAGGTGGCGTATAACTTCCCCAACACAACTGCATCCAACGCCATTCGCTTCCCTGCCTTTGCCCAACAGTTCCCAATTCAGCTCCAATCGCAGACTCAATTCAAATTCAGGTCTCGATCCAATTCCGATTCAGCTCAAATTCCGCTCAAATTCAGCTCAGATCCAGTCCGGTTCAGTTTCGGGCCAAGATTCCACAAAAACTCACCCGATTTCCATCAAACCCATTTCCGCAGCGCCGCAACTGGCCGCCATTTCTGCCAAACACCTGGGCAATCGCCACTCGATCGATCACATCCTCTCTTTCGCGAACCCCATGGCAAGCGCTACAGTGTCGAAAACCAAATAAACCACGTCAGAATCCGGCAAGCCTCGCCCATTTCCCTTGGCTTGCTGATCCGACGATCGCACCGTTAAATAAAACGTGAAGCATTCCCGGGGAGAAGCCAGCTAAACCATGAAAGCCATGATCCTTGCGGCAGGCAAAGGCACGCGTGTTCGGCCGATCACCTTCACCGTGCCTAAGCCGATGATCCCCATCCTGCAAAAGCCAGTGATGGAATTCCTGATCGAGCTTTTGCGCCAACACGGCTTTGATCAAGTGGTGGTGAACGTCAGCCACTTGGCTAAGGAAATTGAAGACTATTTCCGCGATGGCCAGCGATTTGGGGTCGAAATTGCCTACTCCTTTGAAGGATTTGTGGAAGACGGCGAGCTGATTGGCAAAGCCCTCGGGTCTGCGGGTGGCCTGCGCAAAATCCAAGACTTCTCCCCCTTCTTTGATGACACCTTTGTGGTGCTTTGTGGCGATGCGCTGATTGATTTGGACTTGACCGCCGCCGTCAAATTCCACAAGGCCAAAGGCTCCCTAGCCACGATCGTCATGAAATCCGTGCCCCGAGATGAGGTGTCCAGCTATGGGGTGGTGTTGACGGATCCGGACGGCCGGATCAAGGCATTCCAGGAAAAACCCGCTGTGGAAGAAGCCCTCAGCACCAGCATCAACACTGGGATTTATATCTTTGAGCCGGAAATTTTCAACTACATTCCCCCGGGCTGTGAGTATGACATTGGGGGCGACTTGTTTCCCAAGTTGGTGGAAATGGGTGCGCCGTTCTATGGCATCACCATGGATTTCCAGTGGGTGGATATTGGAAAAGTGCCGGACTACTGGCGGGCCATTCGCAGTGTGCTGTTAGGGGAAGTGCAAAACGTGGCCATTCCTGGACGGCAGGTGCGCCCGGGGGTTTATACGGGGCTGAATGTGGCGGTCAACTGGGACAAGGTGGAGATCCAGGGGCCGGTGTATATCGGGGGCATGAGCCGGATTGATGATGGGGCAAAAATTATTGGCCCCACGGCGATCGGGCAAAACTGCCACATTTGCAGCGGGGCCACGGTGGAAAACAGCGTGATTTTTGAATATTCCCGTCTGGGCCCGGGCGTGCGGCTGGTGGATAAATTGGTGTTCGGTCGCTATTGTGTGGATAAGACGGGCGCGACGATCGATGTGCAGGCGGCGGCCCTGGATTGGCTGATTACGGATGCCAGACAGGTGATGCCTGCTACACCCACGGAGGAAGGCCAGGCGATCGCGGAGCTGTTGCAGTTGGAGTGAGCCAAGGAGGGCGATCGGGATCGGGCCCCGATCGAGCCAGCCCCTGAAGTGAACTCGGCTGCGGGAATTTCCCGAGCGATAACCCAGGAAATTCCCATTGGGTCTGCAAAAGACCGTCTACCCTTTTGCAGGATTGTCAGTTAGCATTGGCGAGAAGTTTTAGACAGGCATCAGTATGGCCGAGGGTCGAGTAGCGTTTTTAGCAGGCTGCGCCATTACGGGATCGCTGGCATTTGCGGTCGCGAAGGGATGGATTGCGGTGGGCGCGCCTCCGTCCTCGGTTCCCGGGTTGTCGGAAAATCCCAGTGGGGTTCCCCTGCTTGAAGGGGGCGGCCAACTGCCCCCGGCCCCCACGGTGACCATGCTGCCCTCGCCGCCACCCACGGCCTTGTCCGCCGCTCGCCCCAGTGCCGCTGCGAATGGTGCTGCTGATGCGACGGCCAGCCCTCCCACAGGCGACAGCGCGATCGCCAAACTGGAGGAGCGGCTGCGGAAAAGCGAAGACCAACTGAAGGAAATTCAAGCGGACTTGCGAGAAGACCGCAAAGACCGGGAGCGTCTAACGGCGGCAGTGGATAAACTGAGCACTGCTGTGCAGGGCCAGGAAAAAAACCTCACTTCCATGGCTCTGGATGACAAGTTGGCGCAAATTGCGGCTAACCGGGGTGAACAGCAACCCCCGGGCCAATGGGGCAACGGCATCCTTTGGGCCCTGGGGGGCATGGTGTTGACGGTCAGCAGCATTGTGATGGCGGGGGTAATTTCCACCATGGCCCGGCAAAATCGAGGGGGCTATGGCGCACCCCCCCACAGCCCGCAACCGTTCCACCCCATCCGAGTGGTTCCTACCTATTTACCTCGGGCCCGTCAGGATCAGACGGTGCGCCGGGAACCGGGGACGGCGGATTTCGTGGAATACGATTACTAATTAGCAAGCGATGGGCCGGTTCTAGGCTTTTGCGAGATAGTTGCAAGGTTTGGGTGGCGATCGAGAAATGACGGTGGGTGGCCTGTGGGTGGCCGGTGATGGCAATGCGTTCCTGATCATGGGGCGGTGATGCACGATCGGGCGTTGAGTTTGGCCCGCCAAGGGGATTGGTCGGGAGCGATCGCCCTGTGGCAACAGATGGCGGCGGCGGCCCCCCACGATGGGGCCACTTGGAAGAATTTAGGAATTGCCTATTACCGATCGGGGCATTGGCTCCAGTCGATCGACTGCTATCAACGGGCGATCTCTCTGCGGCCGGCGGATCCGGGCTTGCGGGTCAATCTGGGAGCGGCCCTCAAACAGGCCCAACAACTCCCGGCGGCCGTGGCGGAATATGAACGGGCGATCGCCCTGGATCCCAATCATTGGGATGCCCATCGCAACCTGGCCAATGCTTTGGAAAAGCTAGGCGACCTAATTCCCGCCGAAATCCATATTCGGCAGGTGGTGGCAGCGTTGCCCCAATGCGCCAAAGCCCGCCACAGCTTGGGCAATATCCTTTGGGAACAGGGGCGCTATGAGGACGCGATCGCCCAGTATAACCAGGCCTTGGCGATCGAGCCGGATTTCCATGAGGCGATCGCAAATCGGGGCATGGTGCAAATGACCCTCGGCCAATGGGAGCAGGGCCTCGTGGACTATGAGCACCGTTGGTTTTGTGTGGAAACGGCGCGAGGGCTGCCGCCGGTTCCCTTTCCTCAACCGGTTTGGACGGGAGCGCAACCGCTGGCGGGCAAAACCATTCTGCTCTATTCAGATATGGGCTTTGGGGATGCGCTGAACTTTGTGCGCTATGCTCCCCTGTTGGCAGCCCGAGGAGCGCGGGTGCTGCTGGAATGTCCGAGGCCCCTGGCTCGGCTGTTTGGGACGGTGGCGGGTGTGGCGCAGGTGGTGATCCGGGGGGAAACGCCACCGCCGTTTGATTATTGGTCGCCGTTGATGAGTTTGCCGGCCGCCTTTGGCACCACGCCGGCCACCATTCCAGCGGATATTCCCTATTTTCAGTTAGGCCCATCGCTTCAGTCGCCGCAGTCGTTTCCAGGGTTTCCACCGTCAACCCAGGGGGCGATCGAGCCGGAACCTTCACCAATTGCCTCGCCAGCGGGTCAACGGTGGGGATTTGTTTGGGCTTCCGGCAAAACAGGAGCCACAGCCCGCAAGCGATCGACCGCTTTGGCCCAATGGGCGGCCCTGTTACGATCGCCCGGTTATCAGTTTTTGAGTTTGCAAACGGAAACCAGCCCCGAAGAGCGGGCCTGGCTAGCTGATCGGGGCATTCCCGCCTTGGGCGATCGACTCACGGATTTTGCGGACACGGCCCACACGATCGCCCAACTGGATGGGGTGATCACCGTAGACACCGCTACGGCCCACCTGGCCGGGGCGATCGGCAAACCGGTTTGGATTCTGTTGCCGGCCGTGCCCGATTGGCGCTGGCTGCTGAACACCGATCGCACTCGTTGGTATCCCACGGCCCGACTCTTTCGCCAGCCCAAAATTGGGGATTGGGCGGCGGTTTTTGACCAAATACAAAGGGCGCTGGCCCCATGACCAACGCCCCAAAAATAGCCGATTCGCAAGATATGGCCCCCGGTTAATTCCCCCCGCCAGACTAACGACTCACGGGAGGGGCAAGCCGGGCGATCGACTCGCCCTAGAAACCCGTCCTAGAAACCCATCGCTTGGGCCACCGCCGCCAACTCCGGTTCAATCCCTTGGTGGTACTGGTTTTGGGAGGTTTTCAGGGCCGTGTCCGGATCCTTCAACCCATTTCCCGTCAACACGCAGACCACCGTGGCCCCAGCGGGCACTTGGTCGCGCACCTTCAGCAGCCCCGCCACGGAAGCCGCGCTAGCCGGTTCGCAGAACACGCCTTCTTCGCCCGCTAGCAGTTGGTAGGCCTCCAGAATTTCTTCATCGGTGACCGCCTCAAAACCGCCTTGGCTGGCATCCCGCACCGCCAGAGCCTTATCCCAACTGGCGGGCTTGCCGATGCGAATCGCCGTCGCGATTGTGTGTGGATCCAAAACCGGACGGCCCACCACCAACGGCGCAGACCCGGCCGCTTGGAAGCCCATCATCCGGGGTAACCGCTGGCACCGTTGCTCCTGGTGATATTCACAGAAGCCCATCCAATAGGCGGTGATGTTCCCGGCATTCCCCACGGGCACACAGAGCCAGTCCGGTGCATCGCCCAGGGCATCCACCACCTCGAAGGCGGCGGTTTTTTGCCCCTGAAGCCGATAGGGGTTCACGGAGTTCACCAGGGTGATCGGATAGTCGTTGGCCATTTGACGCACCAACTCCAACGCCCGATCGAAGTTGCCCCGAATCGCCAGCACCTCAGCGCCGTAGAGCAGGGCTTGGGCCAGCTTGCCCAAGGCCACATAGCCATCGGGAATCAAGACAAAAGCCTTGAGGCCACCCCGGCGGGCATAAGCAGCAGCAGCGGCGGAGGTGTTGCCCGTGCTGGCACAAATCACCGCCTTGGCTCCGGCTTCCTTGGCTTTGGTCACGGCCATGGTCATCCCCCGGTCTTTGAAGCTGCCGGTGGGATTCAGACCGTCATATTTCACGTAAACCTTCACGCCACGCCCAATCCGATCGGCCACGGACGGGACGGGAATTAACGGTGTATTACCCTCGTGTAGGGTGACAACGGGCGTGGAGTCGGTAACGGGGAGGTAGCGGCGATAGGTTTCGATCAGGCCGCGCCAGCCTCCCGGGGGCGCTGGAACCTGTGCCGTACTGGCCGTGCGAGGATCAACAATTGAGGCGGATTCGACGACGGGTAAACGAGCGGTCACAGAGCGTCTACAACTCCAACGTGCTTGCAGATTACCCAAACAGTTTAACCTGACAGGCCCGAACGCGGTGACGACGAGCCTATTAAAAGCTGGGGTCTAAAAATTGAATCATGGCCGTTGAAATGATGCAAATGGTGATGGAAAGGGTGAGCAAAAGGTGAACAAAATATGGCCTTTCAACTGACGCAGGTGGTGCCTTGGGGGCGATCGTTTGAGGATTATCGGAAAATGTTTTCCCTCACGGGGGAGGATTTGGAGCGATCGATCCTCGACTGTGCCGGTGGGCCGGCCAGCTTTAATGCGACGATGCATCGGTTGGGAAAACGGGTGATTTCCTGCGACCCGATCTATCAGTTTTCGGCGGCGGAAATTGCCCAACGGATTGAGGAAACCTGTCCCAAAATCGTGGCGGGATTGCACGAAAACCACGATTGGTTTGTGTGGTCTGCGGAATTGCCCACGCCGGAAGCTTTGGCGGACTATCGGTTGCAAGCAATGGGGGAATTTTTGGCGGATTTTCCCGCTGGATTGCAAGACCAGCGCTACCAACCACGCTGCTTGCCAGAGTTGCCCTTTGGGGATGGGGAGTTTGAGTTAGCGCTCTGCTCCCATTTGCTCTTTACCTATTCCGCTCAATTTTCCCTGGAATTTCATCAGCAATCGATCGTGGAATTAGCCCGGGTGGCGCAGGAAGTGCGGGTGTTTCCGTTGCTGGAAAACTATCAGGTGACCCGATCGCCCCATGTGCAACCCACGATCGATCACTTGGTCGATCGGGGCCTGCGGGTGGAAATTTTGCCCACCACCTACGAATTTCAGCGGGGTGGCCATGAGCTGCTGCGAGTTTGGCGCACACCCTAGCCAGAGCCAGCGGACAAAAAACCGCACTTGATCGTCAGTGCCTGATCGGCAGTGCGATCGAGACTGGCGTGATCGAGGCCAGGGCCAGGAACCAACCACCGGACAAGTTCCCAAAAGCGTGCTATCGATCGGATGATGTGCCACCCCTTGCTTCGTTATCGATGGTTACTGCTTTGGCGCTATTGATCCTGTTCTCGATCGCCCTGCTGCCACCGTTGTTGTCCCTGCGGGCCGTCCGCCGCTATGAAGCCCTGGTACAAACCACGGTTGCCCGGGCCCGCCTGACGACCCGATCGCCCCGGCCGTCCTTCTCGGGGCCTCAGCCCCCGGAACTGACCCACATTCCGGGAGCGGGCTACGTCATTGGTAATTTGAGCTGTCGGTTCAATGCCCGATCACCCCAGTTGCGTTGTGCCGTGAATCCCAGTGGCCCCTGTGCGGGTTGCCATTGGTTTGAAGCCACCCCTTAGCGGGCGGTTAATCAGCTAATCAGCTCATCAACCAATTAATCAATTAACTCATCAACCAATTAACTCATCAGTTAATCAACTCATCAGTTGTTGGAATTGTTGGAATCGACCAGCGATCGCAAGGGCCGCCCGTGGCCAGGATGTTGCCTGCCCGATCGAACAGGGCCACGGCCACGGCCAAAGGGCGATCGGCGTATTTTTGGGCATAGGCGGCCGATCGCTCACTAATGGCGGCGGCCAGTTGCCCCAAAACGCGCTGGCTCCAGCCCAACCGCTGCAAATCCTGCACCGCTTCGGCCACCGTGCTTTTGGCTAGGATCGATCGCCCCAAGGTGGCATCTCCTCCCGATCGCAGGGCCGCCGCTGCCAAAATTTCCAATTTGCCGTCAGCAATGTGGCTGGAGGTGTTGAAAATTCCCCCAGCTAGCTTCAGCAATTTGCCGTGATATCCCAGTAGCAACACCGATTCTGCTCCCCGCAAGGCTGCTTCCACCAACATGACCCCAATCCAGTTCCCTACGGGCACAAGGGCGGTGGCGGGCAATCCGAGGCGATCGGCCACCTGCTGTCCGTTGCTGCCAATGCAGAAAATCACATGGCGATCGTGGGCCAGAACCGCTGCCAGTCGATCGCGCGATGCATCCAGTTGATCCGTCGCCGTGTGGGGCTGGGAAATGCCACTGGTTCCCAGGAGCGACAGCCCCTGCAAAACCCCAAAAGCCTCGTTAGATGTGCGTTTGGCTAAGTCGCGCCCCTCTGGCAAAATCAACCGTACCACCGCCACGCGATCGGGCGGAACCAGGGGCAACAGGTTATGTTCCAGGAGCGATCGGGCAAAGCGATAGATTGCCGGCCCCTCAGCCGTTTGCCCAATTCCCTCGCCTCCCTCCAGCCGGAGGGGCAGGTCTTCGCGATCGATGCGATCGATCAATTGCACCCAAGCCCAAACGGGAGTATTTCTGGTCAGATCCAGGTTATCGCCCGGATCGCTGCGGGTGATGGCCAAGGCGGTGCGTTCATCCAACGGGGCAATCGACTCCAGCGCAATTTCTGCGGTTTGTCCGTCCAACAGATCCAGGGTGACCACCGCCTGGCGATCGCCTTGCAACCGCAACAGGGCCCCCCGGGCTGCTGCCGCCGCAAATACCGGTAAGGTGTAGCCCGATCGCGCCATAGTGCTCCTGAAAATGACTCTCATCCACAGTCATTCGATTGAATTGTGGTTGATTATGGATGAAAGGGCGATTAATCAGTGCCTATTAATTAATGCCCATTAATCAGTGCCTATTAATTAATGCCCATTAATCCATAACCGTTAATCAATGGCCATTGGCGATTTACCCACGATCGCCCCCAGCGTTGCCGCCAAAATATCGGGCGTTTGGCCACTGGTGGCAAAAATGCTAGCCTCGCCCTGCAATCGATAGGCGGGGTTGGTGGCCAGAATGCCTCGCCCCCCTTGGGCCACGAGGGTGACTTGGGTGGCTCGGCCCATCAGGGCGATCGCCTGGGCCCGCAGTTGCAGTTTTTGGGCATAGGGTTTGTCGATCGGGTGGCCATAGACCTGTTGCCGCAATTGGTCAAACTCCCGGCGCAAGGTGTCGTGGGCAACGGCGATCGTGAGTAGGCGTTTTTCCTGAAACAGCACCGTTAGCCGATCGAGGGCCGCTTGGGTGCAACCGAGGGCGAAGTACACCCCTTGCAGGGCGTTCCGGCGATCGAGTTGCTGAATCCAGTCGATCGGCTTGAGGCCGATCACGGCCGCTTCGGGAATGAGCCAGCGATCGAACATGACTGCTGCTGTGTGGGTGGCGTTCATGGCTCCCAACACCATGGGCGGCTTCGGCTGAATGTTGCGATCGCCCGATTCCACCGCCGTCAGCGGCACAATGCCGAACAGCACCCCGGCCGTCGTCGGCACAGCCAACACCGCCTCGGGAAAGTGCCCCACCCCGGTCACCCAAGGAGCCGTGCCCGTAATTTCCCAGCCACCGGCCACGGCACGCCCCTCGATCGGGGGATCATTCGCCCGCCGCAGATGCGAAAAGGCAATGCCCAATTGTCGATCGCCCCGCACGATCGCCGGTAAGTAGAGGGCCTTGAGGTCGTCATTGTCTCCGGAGGCAATCAGCGCCGCTGCGGTTTGGTGCTGGGCTTGCAAAAAGGCCAAAGCACCGGAACAGCGAGCCAGTTGCTCCCGAAACCAACCATATTCCTCTTCGTTCAGGCCTTTGCCGCCCCACTCGATGGGCACTTTTAGGGCTAACCAACCCTGTTGCCCCAGCCATTGGAGGGCCGCGGCCAGGGCTTCTGGCTGGCGATCGAGCAAATCGGCCTGGGGCCCCAGGGTGGTCAGCAACTGGGCCGCCGCTTGCTCCAACCAAGGAGGCAAATTGGGCCCGTCCGCCGCGGCCAGCGCCGAGGTCACCGGGTTGGTCTCTGCGTGGTTGGTCTCCGTGTGGTTGGTTTCCGTGTGGTTGGTCTCCGTGTGGTTGGTCTCCGTGTGGTTGATGACTTCGCCGTTGGTGTCATGAGGGCCGGTGCTGTTGGGGCTGATGTCTTGAGATGGCTCCACCTTGGTCGATCGGGGATGAGTAGTGGTTTACGGCTATTGTGCTACGGCCGGGAGTTTTCGCCCCCTGGCCAGCGGCGTTTGAGCAGCGTTGTCAACGAAATGTTAACTCTAAAGTTAAGGTTTCTTGCACGAACGAGGCCGCCCGAAACGCACCGTGATAACTTTCTTCTCGGTTAGCAAAGCGCCAACCGCCATCAATATCTCCCCACCCATTCGGAACCTTAATTTCGGTCAATTCGCTTGCTGAAATTAACATCGGAAGATCAGTTCAAGATAATCGCAATTTAATCGCAGATTAATCATGAGCGCTTCCTAAAACTGATGGGTAATGCCAATTGATCGGTAAACTATTGATCGTAAATTTCGTAAATTAATGATCAAGCTGGTTGACCGCATCAATTAGAAATTGGTGAGATCTTGAAGACAGTGGCTCTGCTTGCCAACCTGCTTGAATCACGCCGTTTTACTTCTCTGGCAGTAGCGATGTTGACCCACAAAAGCGATGCACCGGTTCGTGAAAGCTTCAGCGATTATGTAGCCGAATTGCAATTGCACATGAGTTTGCAAGCGCGAAACCTGGTTCCTTCATCGGGCCAAGCGGAAGAAAACCGTGATCGCTTGCTGCGAGAAACCCAAGAAACCGTCGAGAAAATGCTATCGCGGCAATTGGGCTAAGGTGCTTTGGTCAAGGCATCTTGATCAAGGGGCTTGGTGATTCGCCACCGACAAACCATAACAATCTGAATAAAAACGCTCTTCGGAGTGGTTTTTAAAGCGCAATCAAAACTCAGTTGTTTGTTTTTTCTTTCCTTTTAATTGCTTTTTCAATTCCTTTCTTGAATGCCCGATCGCGCCTTTTTTTAGCGATCACTCTTTTAATTCCGCAAACTACTGTATAACCAAGGGCACGCTCCGATTCTGGGGCGTGCTTTTGGTTTCTGGCCCCAATGAACCCGGGGGCAATTTTCCCGCTTGCCCGTTTTTGCATCATGACCCTTGCGATTAATTTGAGCTTTGCGATTCCCGAACCAACGGGCTTGGCAACCTACGCGATCGAACTGTTGCCCTATTTGCGATCGCGGGATCCTTTGCTATTTAGCCCTTGGGAAATGGTGGGGTTTCGTAACCAGCTTGTGCCCGCCAACATGACCTCAGATTTAGGCGCAAAGGGTCATCTACGGCGACTGTTTTGGACGCAATTTCGCTTGCCGCAACTGTGCCGTCGATCGGGTGTTGAGCTGCTGTTTTGTCCGGTTCCCGAGGCCCCAATTCAGTTTGGCACTCGGGCCCTGCGCACCCTGGTGATGGTGCATGATTTGATTCCGCTGCGGTTTTTTCCGCCCCGATCGCGCCTGCATCTTTACAGCAAATATTATGTGCGCCGCGTTGCCGAACAGGCCACCCATTTGCTCTGTAATTCCCAGGCCACGGCCGATGATTTGGGCCGTTTTTTCCAAATTCCTGCCCAGAAAATTACTGTCACTCCGTTAGCCCACAATGCCGATCGTTATCGATTTTTAAACCTGCCGCGCCGCTCCTATTTTTTCTATGTGGGGCGCAACGATCCGTACAAAAATTTACCGGGGGCGATCGCGGCCTTTGCCCAATTTTTGCGGGCGGCTCCGGCCAATGATTGGCAATTTTGGATTGCTGGGCCCATGAACCCGCGCTATCAACCGGCCTTGGCGGCCCAAATTGCGGAATTGGGTTTGGGCGATCGGGTGCGCTTTTTAGGGTATGTGCCGATCGAGCAATTACCGGTGTTGCTGAACCAGGCAATCGCGCTGGTTTTTCCCACCCGCTGGGAAGGCTTTGGGATTCCGGCCCTGGAAGCCATGGCCTGCGGCACGCCCGTGATCACCTCCAATCTGGCTTCGTTGCCGGAGGTGACGGGTGATGCGGCGTTGTTGATTGACCCGGAGCAGCCCCGCGCCATTGCCGATGCGATGGTGCAGGTGGCCACCGATGACCGACTTTGGCAGGAGTTACATCAACGCAGCCTTGATCGCGCCAGTCAGTTCAGTTGGGCCAAAACCGCAGCCCAAACTCAGGCCGTTTTGAGGCAATTGTTTTAAGGCAATTTCAGGCCCCTTGAAGGCAAGATGCTGGCAACTGCCAAATCGATCGACCTAGGAGCATATCTAAAAAGCCAAAATTAATGCACTGCTTGCCCCAGCGATCCACGTAGACAAGTTGATCAATGTAGACAAGGGGCTTAAGCCCCTTGCCCCCACGACGACTGAGGCTTGATCAGGGCTGTAAGAGGCCTTTCAAATATCCTCTTTTCAAACATCTTCTAAGGTGCTGGAATAGCCACTGGTCTGCACATTCTTCAACAGGCCAAGCGCTCAAACAATTCAGGGGACGATCGCCCGATCGCCCCCTGAATCTGGGTGCTGGTTTCCTGAGAAAATTGTAATAAATTGTCCCCAGTGTCCGTTACCCAATCAAGCCAATTGACTTAGCCTATTCAGCGGTGGCCAGCTCTTCCGTGCTGCCCCGGCTGCGGCGGCGGGTCAGGGTGTTAAACAACATTTGCCCGATCGCCTTGATCAAATTGCCTTCCAATTCCATGAACATTTTCATGTTCTTGCCAAACGCATCATTGGCTTCATCCACAATGCGATCGGCCGTGGCTTCATCGATCGGCAATTCGTTCAACGCTGCCCGATATTGGTTCTTGAAAGCCTTCTCATCAGAGATGGTTTCAAACTCATAGAAAGCCGTTCCTTGGCCATCGGTCAAGTTCATGGCATTCACGGCAATGTTCTTGAGAATTTGCCCACCGGACAAATCACCCAAATAGCGCGTGTAGGAATGGGCCACCAACAGTTCGGGAGCCGTGGCCGACACTTCCCGCACCCGAGCAATGTAGTCTTGGGCGGCGGTCGAAGGCTTCACTTCTTCGCGCCAATTGGAGCCGTAATAGTAAGCCAAATCGCGCTCCAGGCTGCTCTTGCGATACAGCTCTTGGAAGTTGATCGGTGCAACAACCGGGTGATCTTTGTGCTTCGTCATTTCCTCTTCCATTGCCGTGTAGACAAAGTAGAGGTTGCCCACCAGTTTGCGATAGGAGCTTTTTTCGACTACGCCTTTCAGAAAGCACTTCACGAAGCCGACATTCTCTGCCATGCTGTGTGATTTTTTCGTGCCTTCGCGTAGCTTGGTTGCTAAATTGACGCTCATGTTAAAGAAGTTGAGAAGTCTGCGAATACCAGTTTGCCAATTTTGTGCGGTTCCTGGGCAAAGGCAGCGGGGGAGAAATCCACACCCCCTACCGAACGCGGGCCCCTAAAACAGTTAGGTTGAAAACAGTTAGGTTGCGACGGTTGCCGACACAGGGCAGCACTTAACCACGGCGAAAGACGGCCAAAGCAAAATCCTGTCTCGATCGCTGGGTGACTCGATCGTTAGATTAGCGGGATTTTCTGAACGTTATGGTTAAGAATCATGACAAGCACCGAAATCATCGAGTTTGATCAAATCAATCATTTTCGTATCTCTCCTCGCTTGAATCCCTGGCTGTGAGTTTTTGCCTAAACCCTCAGTGCGATCGCCCGCACAATCCCGATCAGGGGAATTTTTGCCTCAATTGCGGTGCTCCCTTGCTGTTGCGGGGGCACTACCGCGCCATTCGCCCCCTGGGCCGTGGTGGATTTGCACGTACCTACCTGGGCATCGATCGCGATCGGCTGGATACCCCCTGCGCCATTAAGCAGTTCTTGCCCAGTGCCAAAACCCCCGCTGGCCGCGACAAGGCGATTGAGCTGTTCACCCGCGAGGCCCTGCGGCTGCGAGATTTGGGCGACAATCCCCAAATTCCCGCCCTGTTGGGATTTTTTGAAGAAGGGGGCTACCTCTACCTGGTGCAGGAATACATCGCCGGGGAAACCATCGATCGGGAATTGCAACGATCGGGCCCGTTCAGCGAAGCCAAGCTGCTGGCTTTCCTGCGAGATTTGCTGCCCGTGTTGCAATTTGTGCACGATCGCAGCACGATTCACCGGGATCTAAAGCCCTTGAACCTGATTCGTCGTCAACGGGATCAGCGAATTGTCCCGATCGATTTCGGCGTGGCCAAAGTGCTGGAAGCCAACACCCAAAGCCGCCCCGGCACGAAAATCGGCACGGCTGGCTATGCCCCCGATGAGCAATTGCGCGGCGGCCAGGCCTATCCCGCCAGCGATCTCTACAGCGTGGGAGCGATCTGCGTATTTCTGCTGACCGGTGTGGAACCGGAGGAGCTATACAACCCCCTAACGGGCCAGTGGCCTTGGCGAGAACAGTTGGCCCAATGGCGAGATGAGCTGTCGGGCAATGGAGATTCGCTAGATGCGTCCCAACGGAAGCACTTGCCGGTGTCTGACTCGGTGAGCGAAGGGTTGGGCTTGGTGCTCGATCGACTCTTGCAACCGGCCGTTGCCGATCGCTACCAAACGGCCCTGGAGGTGCTGGTGGACTTAGACAACATCATCCGCACCATGCCCCCTTCTCCCTACCGTCGAGAAGAGTCCATGGCGGTCGATCGCGATCGGGCCAAGCGCTTTTGGCTGACTCGAATCGGCACATCTTCCGGCGGCAATTTTTCATAGAACTCGGGTAGTTTGACCTTAATTGTCCAGAGCACTGCCTTTTCGATTTCCAAGTGCGATCGGTAGCGATAAACAAACTTCCAAGCTAACCGATTGGGCAAAAAGATAAAGACCAAAATCTTGGTCAAAATCTTGATTGTGCAATCACGGTTTTCCCGCACAAATTCCCAATTATCGCGCCAAATCCAATAGGCCAAATAGCGCAGGGCCAAAAAAGCGCGGTTGCGGTGAATTCCCCCATCCATCGCTTTATAAAGCAGAAATTTATAGCGATTATTCAGGGTCATTTGCACCAGCTTGCCAAAACGCTTGCGATCGGCTGGATTTTGACTGAGGCGTTGGCGCTCTCGGTTAATAATCGCCAAGCTCACCTGCTCCATCTTGATTGCATTGGTGGAGGCAGAACCCCTGACCTGGCGATAGTGTACCTGTAATTTCGGCACACAAATAAACTCATAGGACTCCGCCAAGCGCAACCAAAAATCCCAATCCTCGGCCGGGTGCAGCGATCCTTCGTAGCCTCCCAGTTCAAAATAGGCATCGCGTCGGATCATTGTGTTTGATCCCGACTGCACAATGTCAATCAATAAAATCTGTAAGTAGGTGTTATATTCCGTGTCAATAAAGCCCCCGTCACGAATATAATTTCCCTCTTCATCTACCCAATCAATCCAACTGTAAACGGCTCCGGCTTCTGGGTTGGCTTCAAGGGCATTAACCTGATCTTCCACCTTGTCCGGTGTCCACAAGTCATCCGCATCAATAAAGGTTAGATATCGCCCTCGGGACATCATGGCCCCATGATTGCGGGCAGCGGCCACACCAGCATTTTCCTGTTCAATCAGCTTCAGGCGGGGGTCTGTGAATTGCCGCACCACGTCGGAGGTGTTGTCGGTGGAACCATCGTTTACAACGATCACTTCGATGTCCCGCAAAGTCTGATTCAGGACGGATTCGATCGTTTCAGCAATGGTTTTTGCCCCGTTATAGGCGGGAATAATAATCGATGCAGTGGGGACGGCATTCATGGGTGGGGCCATCAGAAATCAACTAAACCGGGAAGAAATCGTGCTTTGAGCATAGCCTCAGGTTTGGGGCTGCTGGTAGCTCTGATTGTCTTCCCCATTTCTGAAGTTCACGCGGAATTGGCCCAATCCGCCTAAAACGCAATTCGTGATTGTTTTCGATCGGGTTTTCGATGGGTCACGATCGGGGCATGGAGGAAGCCGCAAGAACCGCAACGGGCTGGGTCAAGCGCTGAATAAGCTCGGGATGCGCTGAACTTGCTGAATAGGCTGAATTTACTGAATGGGTTGAGGCAACCCCTAGGAACCACAGCGGGCCCGATCGGCTGCGAGGCGCTCTTTCAGCTTCGGGGTGAGGCCGGTGGTGGCGTTGCTCCAGAGGCGATCGAACTCCCGCTGAAACAGGGTCGCCACGATCGGGTGCTTGACCACCAACAGGGTTTCATCATTGAGGCGATCGGCCGCCGCCGACCAGTTGTGAGAACCGGTCACCACCGTTTGCCCATCCACCAAGCCAAATTTGTGGTGCAGCAGGTCACCCATGGGCAACTCCGGGGAACCAACGGTGGTGATCGGCGGGTTCCAAGGCCGCTGATTGGGTTCCAGTTCACAGGTTCTGCGGCGCAGGGTCACCCCCAACAGATCCAGCGCTTCGCTATAGTCCCGCGCCAAAAAGCTGGGATCCACCAACACACGCACTTTGGCTCCTCGGCGATGGGCGGTTTCCATGGCATCCGCGATCGCCTGCTCAGAAAAGACAAACAGGGCCACATCGATCGATCGGGTGGCTGGGCCCACGGTGGCCGCAATCACTCCATTGGTGCGTTCGGCAAAGGGAACGGCGGTTTTCATGGGTGAAAACTGAATGCCAATGGTGGCATCACCCACTTGGGTCGATCGCAGGGGGCGCAGGGGCTTGTTTGTGCCAAAGCGGCTGTCGGGCTGGCCGCCCGGCCCATCTCCCCACATCAGCCCAAATTCCTCCAGCAGCCAACCGGCCACCACGGGGCTGTCAATTTCCAACAGATTATTGGGATTGCCGCGACTGGCGGGCCGGCCCATGTCGCCATGGACATCGCTGAGGGTGAAGTTTGCGGAGGTGATGATCGATCGATTGCCGTCCACCACGATGAACTTGTGGTGCATCAGGCCCGATCCCTTAGACCCATCGGCGGTGTCGTCGAGGGTGGGCACGCCGGCCTGGGCCAACATCACCATGGCATCGGTTGCCAGCACCTCCGCCTCGCTGACGGTTCCATCGCCGTTGCGATCGCCCAGTCGGAAATAATCTTCAATGCGCGATCGCTCCCGATCGCTCAGTTGCGCCAACTCCTCCGGGCTGTAGCTGCTCCAGGGACGGCGGGCACTGTTTTCCAAAATTACCCGGACTTGCAGGCCGGCCCGGTGGCGATCGACCAAGGCTTGGGCCAACCGAGGCAAGCGCAATTCCTGCACGGCCACCACCACGGTCGATCGAGCACTTTCGACCAACTGCACCATTCGCCCTTCAAGGTCATCGCCCGATCGCTCAATGCCCCGGTAGGGATCGCGATATTGGCTAGCAGGATTGTGGTTAAAAAATGCCCGCACGGGGCCCGGTTGGGCGATCGGGGAAGGACGACTTTCGGCGGAACCGGCTGAGTTGTTGAATTCAGCGGCCGGCGGCAAGGATCCCCCTTGAAACTGAGGGCCCGCCGACCCGCAGCCCCACAGGGCGATCGCACCCAAAAGGCTAAACGTCCAAAGACTCGCCCAGGATTTCAACCGCCCGATCGCCCATCCGTTCGTTTCCATCACCCCGATCGCCCGTTGAATGGCAACTAGTCCACAACGACTGTTGAGCTGTTGAGCAACTCGTTCAGCCAAAGTTGAGCCGCACGAGTTGAGCCAAATCAAACCAACTTGAATTGAGTCAACTTCAGCAGTTAAGTCAACCTGAATTCAGCCAACTTGAATTCAGCCAACTTGAATGCAGTCAACTTGAATTAGACCCACTTGAATTAGGCCAGGTTAACTGCGCAATTACTGGTAAGCAGCCACGCACTTGTCAACCAGCGCCGCCACCTTGTCCGCCTCTTGCCAACCAAGAATTTCCGTCACCTTCTTTTCCAGGTTCTTGTAGGTGCGGAAGAATTCAGCAATTTCTTCCAAGCGGTGGGGGTGAATGTCCTTCAGGGAGTTCACACCGGCATAGCGGGGATCCGCAGCGGGAACACAAAGGATCTTTTCGTCCCGATCGCCCCCATCCACCATTTCCAAGAAGCCGATCGGACGCGCGGCAATCACGCAACCGGGGAAGGTCGGCTCATCCATAATCACCATCCCATCGAGGGGATCGCCATCATCCGCCAAGGTGTTGGGAATAAAGCCATAGTCAAACGGATAGCGCACCGAGGCATACAACACCCGATCGAGGGCGAAGGCTTGCATATCCTTATCGAACTCGTATTTGTTCTTGCTGCCACCGGGAATTTCCACCAGCACGTTCACAATTCCGGGCTTCGGTTGGGCAGGAATGCGCGACAGATCCATGGTCTCGATCCTAAAAGCTTGCTTGAATACTTGCTTGCGCCAGAGCAAACTCCAGTCGATCGCGCCCGATCGTCCATCATCATTGACTCCCTGCAATGGCTGGATTGGGGCCCAGCTTCTTAACCCTCAGGCGATCAAGGGTTGGGCATCGATCCTGACAGACACCGGGCGCGATCGGAGCGCCCCTTTTGGCCCTCCAATAATTGCATGGAGCGCGACCCCAGGGGTAGCAACCGGCGATCGGGCGGCGGAATTGGTCGCTCAGAACGATCGACACTCAGGATCCTGAGCACTGCGAATCTGTCCAGTTTGCGAATCTGTCCAGTTTGCGAATCTGTCCAGTTTGCGAATCTGTCCAATTTGCGAATCTATCCAAGGCCCAAAGCTCGCTTGAGCGATTAAGGCATTAGCTGTTCCGCACGGAAGACCGCTGGCGTTGGCAGGGCAGTGGAGGGCATCGCATCCCAATTGGAGTAAACCACCGCCATCCAAGGCAAGGTCAGGGTTAACAGGGCGATCGTCGTTCCCAAACAGCGGGCCCAAACCGCCGAGGGGGGTTCCGTCAACATCGCCGGACGCGACAACAGAACGGGGGACGGAGGATCGCTAGATTTCGAGGCCGATTTTAGGACAGAGGCTGAGGCCGAATTTTGGGGCGATTTTAGGGCAGGCGATCCTTTTTGGTCTGCGATTGGATGGGAAAGAGGGAAGGCAGAATGCAGAAGCGGTTCGAGCGGACGACTACTACCGTCACTATCCATAGGGAAGTCTGAAATCAGCAATCGGATCTCCGCTGAATAAATCAGCGATCGGGGGCTGGAGTTGGCCGTGGCTGCGGGTCGATCGGGCAGGAAACCCACCCCTCACAACCCAGCTCGGGCCGCCACCAGCTCGATGGGCGATCGATTCATCCAGTCAAATCGGGCCGCCGAGAGATACCGTGCCGATCATCGTAGCAAGTCCCCGGGCTGGGTTGGTGTTGGGAACTTGACCAAAATAAAGGGTACAAGCCCCGCCCTTCTAGGGCGGCTTTTTCGACCAACCCCGCTTATAGTGTTAATTATAAAAGCACGATTCCGCTACCGAATTTATCCCAATCGCCTGCAAAGATTAATGCTGGCAAAAACATTTGGCTGCGCTCGTGTGGTCTACAACGATGCAATTCGATTGCGTCAAGAACTCTATTAGCAAGGGGAGAAAGTTAGCGATACTGAAATTCAGAAACGGGTGATCACCCAAGCCAAGCTAACCGTTGAACGTGAATGGTTGTCAGAAGTTGCATCTGTGCCGTTAGTTCAATCCTTGCAAGATGCCCATCTGGCTTTTCGCAATTTCTTCAAAAGCTTGAAGGGTGAGCGGAAAGGTCGCAAGATTGGGTTTCCGAAGTTCAAAAAGAAACACTCAACTCAATCCATTCGCTTCACAACTAACGGTTTTTCGGTTAAACCCAACTCAGTTTACCTAGCCAAGATCGGTTGTGTGCGGGTCAAGTGGTCGCGGGATCTGCCATCGGATCCATCATCAGTCACGATCATCAAGAATGCAGCTGATCGCTACTTTGCATCGTTTGTCTGTGAAGTGGATCTGATCGCTCTGAAGGCTATCAATGATGGAGTTGGTATCGACTTAGGATTAACAACCTTCGCCACTCTGTCCACGGGTGAAAAGGTACTAAGTCCCAAGCCTCTAGCCAAATCCCTGAAGCGATTGCGCCGCGCTCAAAAATCCCTCAGCCGCAAGGTTAAGGGCAGCAAGCGCCGATATCTAGCCCGACGCAAGGTGGCCCGGATTCACGCCCGCATCAAGGATCAACGAACTGACTTCCTGCACAAGCTATCGACCCGAATCGTTCGCGAGAACCAAGCGATCGTTCTGGAAGATTTGAATGTGTCGGGCATGGTGAAAAATCGCAAATTGTCAAGGGCGATTTCTGATGCTGGCTGGTACAGCTTCCGCCAAATGATCGAGGGCAAGTCGATCCGCTACGGGCGGGATTTCCAGGTGATTAGCCGATGGGAGCCAACCAGTCAGCGATGTTCATCTTGTGGCCAATTGGGTGGCAAGAAAACCCTTGATGTACGCGAGTGGGTCTGTATGCACTGCGGGGCAATTCACGATCGCGATGTGAATGCCGCCATCAACATCAAAGTCGCGGGCGGGCAGTCCGAGACTCAAAACGGACGTGGAGGCCAGCGTAAATCCAGTTCGCTGGTAGCAGTCGATGAAGCGTCAACCCGTGGTCTAGTCGAGCAACTGCGGTTGTTTGCCTAGGGCCGGAATCCCCGCTCCTTTAGGACGGGGAGGATGTCAACAAACCTACAATCCAGCAATTTGGGTGAGGGAAATTTCTCCCCGCAAAATTCCCACCACCAACACCAACGCCAAACAGCCCACAAAGGACAGGCCCAGCGTAAACAGGGCAAACAGTTCCCCGCCGGATAGGGGGCGATCGGTCGGATCCAAGTACAAATTGGAAGACTCGAAGGAACTGGGGGGCTGCAAATTTTGCCAGGGCTGCACCACCGTCCAGCGGGAATAGCCGATCGAGAGGTCATATTGCTCCCGGCGATCGGGATTGCTCAACACCGCATAGGCCTGGTTCAACTCTTGAAATTTGACCGTGGCGATCGGGAGCGGCAACTCGGTTGTGTCCGGGTGATAGGCCTTGCTCAGTTCGCGATATTGCCGCCGAATTTCAATCACATCCGCCGAGGGATGCAGCCCCAAAAGGTCGTAGTAGGTCATTTTGGGATCAAGAGAGCCAGACTGTGCCGTTCGATCGCCTGCCATAGTTGACGAACCCAATTTTGATGAACCCAATGCTGAATCAGGGTTAATCAACGGTCAATAGCCGCTAACCAAGATTCCGGTTTGATCGGTTTCCTGATTGTACTGTGATGGCCTCTCCGCCCTTGCTGCGGTGGTGCTACGGTGGCGCTGCGGTGGTGCTGTGTTGAGCGGTTAACGGGTTGCCGCTCCCAGCACCGTTTTGCCGCCCAGGTAGGGTTGCAGGGCTTCCGGCACGGCGATCGACCCATCCGGTTGTTGGTAATTTTCCAAAATTGCCGCCATCGTTCGGCCCACAGCCAGCCCGGAACCATTGAGGGTATGCAGGAATTGGGTTCCCTTTTTGCCCGCCTCCTTAAACCGCAAATTCCCCCGACGGGCTTGGAAATCGCCACAGTTCGAGCAACTGGAAATTTCTCGATATTTGTTTTGGGAGGGCAGCCAAACTTCCAAGTCGTAGCACTTTTGGGCCGAGAAACCCATATCACCCGTGCAAAGTTGCAACACCCGATAGGGCAGCTTCAGGGCCTGCAACACGCCCTCTGCATCCTGGAGCAATTGTTGGTGTTCTGCCTCCGAGGTTTCCGGTGACACAAACTTAAACAGTTCCACTTTGTTGAACTGGTGCAACCGAATGAGTCCGCGAGTATCGCGCCCATAGCTGCCGGCCTCGCGCCGGAAACAGGGCGTGTAGGCGCAGTGGTAAATCGGCAACTGATCATCGGTCAAGATTTCATCGCGGTAAAGGCTGGTGACCGGTACTTCAGCGGTGGGCGCGAGCCACAGATCATCGCGATCGCACTTGAAACTTTCCTCCGCAAACTTGGGCAACTGGCCCGAGGCGGTTAACGAGGCGGAGTTAATCAGAATGGGGGGCAACACTTCCTGATAACCGGCGGCAATGTGGCGATCGAGCATGAAGCTAATCAACGCTCGCTCCAGGGCGGCCCCTTCGCCAATCAGCGCCACAAATCGGCTTTGGGCAATGCGGGTGGCCCGTTCAAAGTTCAACCAACCCAACTTTTCGCCAATTTCGTAGTGGGGCAAAATGTCCGATCGCGTGGGGATCAATGCCTCGCCCCACCGCCGAATTTCCACGTTGTCGTCCTCATCCTTCCCGATCGGGGTGGTGGGGTCGGGCAAGTTGGGAATGGTCATCAGGGCGCTTTCAATTTGCGCTTTCAAGTCCCGTTCCTGGGGTTCCAGCTCTGCCAATTGGGCCTTCAGTTGGTTGCCTTCTTCCTTCAGGGCCGCCACTTCTGCCCCCTGGGGATCGGCCCCTTGCTTCATCTTTTGGCCCACCAGTTTGCCAATTTCGTTGCTGCGGGCCTGGAGATCATTGCGCCGCTGTTCCAAGTCACGCACTGCCCGATCGAGTTCCAAAATCGGAGCAATATCGTATTGGCCACGGTGGTTCAGGCGTGCTTGTACATCATCAGGATTCGCACGCAGTAGCTTCAGGTCTAGCACGATCGATGGGGGCTGTTTTCAGTAATATCTTGAGGTGCAACCATTCTATCGGCTGGTTTACCCTTGCTCGATCGTCCCGGCCCATTTCTCGGTGCCTTGGGTTAATTAACAATTGGCCCTGTTGGCATGAACGCTATCTGTTGATTCAACTGATTCAACCCAACCCTGTCTATGGATTACGAAACCGCCCGCGGCTTTTTGATTGGCCAAGGCAACGCGAGTTCTGAAAATGCCGATGCATTTTTGAATCGGCTGAAGGCAGGCAAACCCCCAATTCCCGGACAAGTTACCTCCATTCTGTTGGCCCTGAAAATGGTCTACAACGCTTTGGAAGGAACCCCCAGCCTCAGCCGGGAGTTGGCTGGGCCGCTCTATCGGATTGCGGTAGAAAGTCGCGAGGCCTACGAACAGGGTGATCGACAGGGGGTGAGCTGGCCGCCGCTGTTGGATGAAGACTTGGAGCGGATCGCGCGGGCCGCAGGCAGCATCTTTGCCGGAAGCTGGCAAGATTAGAACTTCAACAGTCTTTCAACATTTCAACATCAGCTTTCAAGAGCATTTCAACAGCATTTCAAGAGCACAAGATTGCCGCATGACTGAGGGGAACCGTTGGGGCATCGCTATCCACACCGCCAGCGCCCAGTTGGGATTGGCCAAGGGAGACTCGCCCCGTGACATGGTGGGGCGGGTTTGGGAATTGGGCACAAAACTATCCAGCGATTTCCACGATCGACTGTCGGAGTTTGTGTATCCCCTGCCTTGGTCGGCGGTGCAGCTTTTGGCGGTGGCGATCGGCCCCGGCGGTTTCACCAGCACCCGCATTGGCGTGGTGGCGGCCCGCACCCTTGCGCAACAGTTGGATCTCCCGCTGTTTGGCTATTCCACCCTGGCGGCGGCGGCCTGGCGACAGCGCCAACGGGCCCAACCGGGCGAATGGTTGGCGGTGCAAATGCCGGCCCGACGAGGAGAATGGCATGGGGGCATTTATGAGGTCACGGCGGCGGGCTTGGTGACCCATTTGAGCGATCGGGTCTTGGCTCCGGAACAGTGGAAAACCACGATCGCCCAGCAACCGGCTCCCTGTCTGACTGTGACGGCGGAGGCAGATTTGGGCCAAGACGCGATCGCCCTTTTGCAACTGGCCCAACAGGATTGGGCAAAGGACATTCGGCCCCATTGGTCTACGGTATTGCCACACTATGGCCAACATCCGGTCGATCGATAGGGCGATCAACAGCAATCTCAGCGCCATCGATCGGCTCAAATAAACGGCCCAGCTTCATCAGCTAGAACCAATCGGCAGCTCCAGCCCATCAGCACAACCGCAGACAAAGCCATGGCCAATCGATCGAGCCAGTTTTCGCGCCTTCCTTGGGGCGATCGCCTTCGCCAAGCCGGGCGATCGGTGGGCAAACTTTTCCTCTCGATCGGGTTGATCGGCTGCTTAGTCAGCGGGCTTTGGGGCAGCGCCTTGATCCCCGCCTGGGCCGCCACGGAACCGATCCCGCTGGCCGCGCCCGTGGAAGCCGCCCCGATTTCACCCGATGCCAGCGCCGTGCCGGCCGAAAAGGTGACCCAATTCGTGCGGGCCTATTTGCAAGTGCTGGCCCTGTTGGAGCGGCGGGAAGGAGAGTTGCGCCAAGCGGAAACCGAACCGGAAGCCAACCGCTTGGAGCAGGAAATTGAGCTGGAGGCTTTCGAGGCGATCGAGCAGGCGGGTTTGAAACCCCAGGAATATGTGCAACTCCTGAGCTTGGCGAACAACGATCCCGATTTTGGAGAACGAATTGCAGCCAGGCTTCAGGAATTGGAAGCCGAACCCCGTTGAAATCAGTGATCTACCCGTTGAAATCAGTGATCTACCCGTTGAAATCAGTGATCTAAGTGATCTATCTGTTGCGTCAGTCCTGATGAAGCGATCGAGCCAACGACCGATCGATCGGGCGATTCGAGCGGTCGATTCGAGCGGTCGATTAAGCCGCCGCTTCCACACAATTCAACAGAGCTGCCAAGGATTGTTCCGCCACTGCCAAATCGTAGGCAAAGGGTGGTTTCATGGGTCGATAGTCAAGGCGATGGGCTGCTCCGTGACGCACCACAGCATTCACCACCAAACAGGGATCTTGGCTGAAATTCAAAGCACCATGGGGCACACCGGGCGGAATGGTTAAAACCACCGGCACACGATCGCTCAAAGGAATGTATTGATAGCGACGGTTGTGCAACACCACCATCACAAAATTGCCCCGCACCACCAACAATTGATCGGTCTGAAACCGATGCACAAATAAATCATCCCGCGCCATGGCCGGCACTTGCACCAACATTGTTTCATGGCAGGATTGGGGCGTGTAAAACTCTGCCATTCCCGACTTCATGGAGTCGAGTCGCTTCACTTGGATTGTTTGAGAAAGTCCCATGATCTGTACCTCAAGAGCATTTGAGCGATCGATCACAATGGCGCTGGCGGTTAGTCTAACGCATTTTTTTAAAAGCCGTGGGAGCTGGTTTTTTTTGGCTATTTTTTAATTTTTTGATCTTTTTGATACAAAATTTCCATGAATCCAAGACTTCTAAGCGAAATTTTCAAGCAAAACTTCCAATTTAGATTCCAGCGCAGGTTCTGGGGCAAAGCTCAAGATTCGATCACCCCAAAAGGTCAGCGAAGGCATGACACAAACCACGCAATGATAAAAATCGTGGAGCGATTGATTGCGATTGATTCTGAAGGTTTTCTAAAAAGTCTGCTGAAAATTTGGGAGTGTTTTTGGGAATGGTCGATGGCAAACCCCAAGCCTATCTGTCAGTATTGGAAGGTTTCCAATCCGGTGCAATTGATACAGTCTCCGAGAACGGGTTATCGTACAAATTAATCGCGCCGCCGCCGTTGAGGCTGCCCCCTAAAAACCGTGTTTGCGAAATCTCGTCAGTCGCCATTTCGATCGCCTCATGACACCGATCGCCCCAACGCCGAGGCCACCGACTCCCCGGCCCCGCCCGATCGCCTCCATCGCCTTTGTCGTCCCTTGGCGACCTATGCCTTGCGTGGCCTGGCGATTCATCAGGATCAGGTGCTGGCCTTGGATGCGGCCCGGGGCCATCTGCTGCTGGTGGACTTGGCAACCGACTGCACTGAAGTTCTGAATGCTTATCAGGTTGGGGATTTTCTGGATGCGATCGGGCTGGCCATTGGGCCGCCGTTGGCCGGGGCTGATGTGCCCTCGGTGTGGTTCACGCGCGATCGGGAAGTGCTCGCCTGCAATTGGGGCCAGTGGGAACCCAAACCTATGTACACTCTGCCCGAGTGGGTGGAAGGGGTGGCGATTTACCGATCGACCCTATACGTGTCCTCCCAGCGATCGGGCTGCATCTATGTGCTGGATTTGAACAAGGGGCGCGAAATTACCCGGTTCTATGCCCCCGGGATTGGGGTAGAAAATTTGGTGGCGCGGGGCGAAGAACTTTGGGTGTGCGATCGCCTGGAGCAAACGGTTTATTGTCTCGATCGGGCGACGGGGCTGGTGAATTTCAGCGTTCTCACCCCCTACGAATCGCCCACGGCTTTGGCTTTTGATCAGGCGGGAACTCTCTGGGTGGCCTACTCGGGCGAAGAACCCTACATCCGCGACAACCCTAACGATCCGGAACCCCTGCAAGTGGCGTTCCGCGATCGGGTGACGATCGGCCCCCTGGACTATGGCTTTTATCCCGATCGGGGCTATGCCCTTTCCAACGGCTACCGGATTGAGATGTTCTATGTGGAAGAACTGTCGCCCTTGGAAGGAGTGGATTTCAGCCTGTTGAAGGATTTGGAGTGGCGCATTTCCTTGCCTGCCAACACCGATCGGCAAACGGTGCAAAGCGTCGAACCCGTGGGGATGCCCTTTGAAATTGAACGGTTGCCCGACGGTCAGCAGGTGGCGGTCTTCAAATTTGGCTCGATCAAGCGGGGTGAAGGACGGTTGTTTGGCTGGAAGGCCATCATCGATGTGCGAGGTATTCGCTACCAACTCACGCCGCCGGACGTGGAACGGTTGCCCTCCCTGGCGGACTGTCAATTGCCCGCAGACTACACCGAAAAATATTTAGTCGATAACGATAGCCTGGCGATGGATCAGCCTTCGGTGCAGGCGGCGGCCCGCGAAGCGATCGGCACCGAAACCAACTTGCTGCGGCAAATGCTGGCCATTCGGAATTATGTGTACGATCGCCTGGGTTATCGAATTCGCCGTAGCATTGAACCGCCCGATGCAGTGCTCGATCGCGGCTATGGCTGTTGTGGCGAATATGTGGGCGTGTTGCTGGCCCTGTCTCGGCTCAACGGCATCGCCACCCGCACCGTAGGTCGCTACAAGTGCCCACCGCCGGCCGATCGCACCCAAGTGGCACTCTACCCCGATTACAACCACGTTTGGCTAGAGTTCTTCATTCCCGGGTTCGGTTGGGTTCCCATGGAGTCCAACCCCGACGACATCCAAGAGGGCGGCCCCTATCCCACTCGCTATTTCATGGCCCTGCCTTGGAACCATGTGGAAATTGCCAAGGGATCTCGATTCCAAGGAATTCAGGTGGGTGGGCAACCCCTGGCGGAATTGTCGGAGCTGAAGGTGGGCGATTTGGCGCTCAACCATGTGCGGTTCCGAATTTTGGAGGAGCTGGATCCACTCGATCGCCCCTAAAGTCCACGGCATTCAAGAGATCTCGTGGAGATCTATCTCCATGAGATCTCCACGAGACCTCCACGAGACCTATCGGATCCGCAGGCTCCATTTTTGCGCTGACACTTGCAAGTGATTGGCAAGAAGCAAGCGAACGTCATAGGATGACCTGTGGCTGACCTTGCCCCTTGCCTTGTGGATTGCCCGACCATGACCGACGCTGCCGCCCGTTTGGATTTGGCCATTTTGCATTTAGACTGCGTAACCCGTCGCTATCAAACCGGGCCGGCTGCGGTCGATCAGGTAACGCTCACCCTGATGCAGGGCGAACTTTTGGCGTTGTTGGGCCCCTCCGGCTGCGGCAAAACCACCTTGCTGCGACTTATTGCCGGGTTGGAAGCGCCGAATGAAGGGGCGATCGTGCTATCGGGGCGGCCCGTGGCGGGGCCAGGCGGTTGGGTTCCGCCGGAGCGCCGCCAACTGGGCATGGTCTTTCAGGATTACGCCCTGTTTCCCCACCTGACCGTGGCTCAAAATGTTGGTTTTGGGCTAGATCGATTGCGGAAACAGGCTCCCCAGGCTTTACACGATCGGGTGGCTGAGGCGATCGCCCTGGTGGGATTAGAAGGCCTGGAAAAACGCTACCCCCACGAACTGTCGGGCGGTCAACAGCAACGGGTGGCCCTGGCTCGATCAATCGCCCCGCAGCCGTCCCTGATTTTGTTGGATGAGCCGCTGAGTAATTTGGATGCCCGGGTGCGCCAACGGTTGCGCCAGGAAGTGCGGGCCATTTTGAAGCGGGCCGGAGCCGCCGCCGTTTTTGTCACCCACGATCGGGAAGAGGCCATGGCAATCGCCGATCGGGTGGCCGTGATGCGTCGGGGCCAAATCGAGCAAATCGACAGCCCCGAAGGTCTCTATTGGGAGCCGGATTCTCGGTTTGTGGCTGGGTTTGTGGCAGAAACTAACTTCCTGATCGCCACCCGATCGGCCCAAGGTTGGCAAACGGAATTGGGGCTAATTTTGCCGGAACAACTGGGCAATGATCCCCCGGGCGATCGGGTGGAGCTGGCGATTCGCCAAACGGATGTGACCCTGGAAGCCGATCCCCAAGGCCACGGCCAATTGATGGAGCGACAATTCCTAGGACGGGAATATGTTTACCTGGTGCAATTGCCCAGTGGTGAGCGGTTGCAAGTGGTCACGGACTGGCGGTGCAAGCTGGAACCGGGCGATCGGGTGGATCTCAAGATCACCAGCCCCCGATTGCGGGCCTTCCCGATCGGCCCAGACTAATCCCGCTGCGCAACTCACGCGATTCAGCCAACCTAGGCCGCTTGGGAGGGCTGATCGTGCGGGGAAACTTTGTGTTGGTCGATTGCAGCCTTGCATTGGTCGATCGAACCCCGAGCGCGCAGTTGCACCACCAAAGCACCATAGGCCCGCTCATTCTGTTGCAGCAGCGTCTTGGCTCGCAAAATCGACAAATTCATTTGGGCGGTGGCATTGGGGCGGTTGCCTTGGCCCTGGGTGCTGAGTTGGGCCCAAAGGCTCAGGAGTTTTTGGCGATCATCACTGCCGCCTTCCGCGTTGCCATACACCAACTGTTCAGCAGCAATGCCCGCCATCCAAACGGTGGCGTAGTGGCTGAGAATGCGGGCCGGCACTTCACCGCGATCGAGCCATTGGGCCAGCTCCTGATCGGCAAATTGCACCCCACCGGAACCGGGATAGCCCTGCTGAAATGCTTCCCAAGCGTTGAGAGCATAGCCAGAAACGGGAATTTCCAACAAGTGGGCCACCAAAAAATGGCCCGCCTCGTGGTGCAAAATGCGATCGCGGTGGGCAGTCGATCGGTTGGCAAACCAGTCCACCAGCAACGTGCCGCCCCGACCTTGCCACCCAAAGCGATCGACCGCCGCCAATCCCAAAAAGCCAGCGGTGAACAGGGCTGGCACTTCCGCCGGGAGCGCAATCAAGGGGCCAAACAGGCTAGACAAGGTGACCACAAACACCCCGACCGCAACCAGATTGAGCGTGATGTTTCCCATAGCGGCGGTGGCAAAGCGGCCAAAAACGGTATAAAGAACAGTATTTGTAGCTTAATAGTTTTTTCATAGAAACCCCTATCATGAGCGGAATTCCCCAGGATTTAGCCGAGGCGATCGCCCAAGCCCGCAGTGCCACCCTTGCCGCTTTGGATGAGGGGCTGACGCTCATTCAGGTGGAACTGGTTTTGCCGGAGCTGAAAGTGATGCCTGTGGCAGAAAGTTTCCTCGCGGCCTTGGAACCCTGGGGCGATCGGCTCAAAATCTTCTTCCCCGACGCGGGGGCGGCCGCCTTGGCCCGGCGCGATTGGGGCGATCGCCCTTTTCGGATCACCGATGTGGGATCGGGGCGCACTCCCATGACCGGCAAGGTGCAACCGGAGGATGGCATCTTTTTGTTCATTGAACCGTCGGCCGTGGAAGTGACTCAGGTGGAGCAACTGTGCCAAGAGGCGGGCGATCGACCCGTGATTTTCCTGAATCCTCGGATGGAAGACCTGGCGATCATTGGCATTGGCTACGCGGGCCGGCAACTGCGCGATCGGTTCTTAAACCGAATTGTCACGGCCTATTATCTGCGCCCCATCGAAGGAGCAGCCGTGCGCCGGGCTTTCCCGGGCCAGTGGGAAGTGTGGCTGGAACCCGCTGACGAGAATGCTGACTATCAATTGGTGGCCACCCGTCCCCAACGGCCTGCTGGCGAGGCCCTGGATGAAATCTTGCTGCAAGCCACTGGCGGCCAAGAAACCAACAGCCCCAACGCAGCCGTAAATGCGGCGGCCCAGCGCCAAGGCTTCCTGGGGCAATTGCAAAATTTCCTGAAGGCCCTCAGCAACTAGAACTTCCGCAGTTAGGGCTTCTGCCATTGGGTTAATCAACGGATTGAAGACGAGGGGAAGCGGGAAGCAGGTTTGAATACAAGCTATCGGCTCGATCGAGTCCGGCTGTGATGGCTAATGTTGCGAACCCCAACCCATCCAAACAGGAGGTTTAAACCCCTTGTCCCTTGCGATCAAACAACGACAGCGCGATCGAACAACAGCAGCGCGATCGGCTTGATCGGCTACAGCCATCACCGTAACTTGTGACGATTCTCACGGGTGATCGCGGATCAGGTATTAAGCGGTCAAAACCTGATGGCGCTAAGCTGTAAGTCGAATTAACGGCGGTCTGCGAGGAACTCCCCCATCAGATCGCGATCGTGAACTGGCATGTTGGGGCGATCGCACGTCAAGATAATAGGTATGGATGCGACTTCAGCGACTCGAAAAATTGTCATTGGTGATGTCCACGGACAATACGATGGCTTAATGCACTTGTTGGGCTTGATTGCACCTGGTCAGGATGATCAGCTCTGCTTTGTGGGTGATTTAATCGATCGCGGCCCCAAAAGTGCCCAGGTGGTGGATTTCGTGATGCATAGCCCCTACCAATGCTTGCTGGGGAATCACGAACGCATGTTGCTGGACATTTTGCACGAGGGTCAAGTGCTGCAACAACCGCTACAAGCCTGGCTTTTCAGCGGTGGACAAATGACCCTGGTGAGCTATCAAGATTTTTATGGTGAGCCGGGAATTCCCCATGCTCACTTTGACTGGATGCGATCGCTCCCCCTTTACGTTGATTGGGGTGACTATTGGATCGTCCACGCGGGGGTGGATCCCACCTTGCCCTTAGATGTGCAAGGCATTCAGCAATTTTGTTGGATCCGTGACTCGTTCCACAGCTTCCCCCAGCCCTACTTCAACGACAAAACGATCGTGACGGGCCACACCATCACCTTCACGCTCCCGGGCATTGAACCGGGGCAATTGGCTCGGGGGCCCGGCTGGCTGGACATTGACACCGGAGCCTATCACCCCCGCAGCGGTTGGTTGACGGGCGTTGACCTCACTCAGCAAATGGTCTACCAGGTCAATATTTATCGCAGTGAAACCCGAATTCGGCCCCTGGCGGAAGCGACGATTTCGATCATGCCAGAGGCCGTGGTGGGTCGATTCTAGGGGCGATCGCCTGTTTTCAGTGCCCGTTTTTAGCGCAGGGCCGCTAGCGCAGGGCCGATCGCACAAATCCTTGATATTCCGCATTGTCCAACCCCATGCCATTGCTACCATTGGGGCCAATCAGTTGCAGCAATCGCGCCACCCGTTCATCGCTGTTGGGGTGAGTACTGAGGATGGCAGGCGGTTCCCGCCGACTACGAAGTTTTTGTAAAAAGCTGGGCAACCCGATCGGGGCATATTGGGCCCGTTGCAGCAGGGTCACCCCCACTTGATCGGACTCAAATTCCGCTTGGCGACTGCGGGGCAAATTTAACGCCAACTCCACACCCAGGCTGGTGGCCCGGCGGCGATCGAGACCCGTGGCGCTCAAAATTCCGTCCGACAGGGCCCGGCTCCGCAGGTTTTTAACCACATGGCGCTCGGTGATGTGGCCAATTTCGTGGGCCATCACGCCAGCGAGTTCCGCTTCGTTTTCGGCCGCAACCATCAGCCCCAAATTGACATAAACAAAACCGCCCATGGTGGCAAAGGCGTTGATATCGCGGCTGTTGACCACCCGAAAGGTGTAGGGAATGTTGGGGCGGCTGCTGACGGCGGCGAGGCGCTGCCCGATCGAGTCCACCAGCCGATTGAGGGGACTGTTATTCACCAATCGCAATTGGCGGCTCAGTTCCCGATCGATCTGTCGCCCTAAATCCACTTCTTGGGCATCGGAAAGATTCGAGAGTTGATAAACTTCAAAGCCGCGTCGGAGCAGGTCTAACCAATCGACTGCTTGGACGATCGGTGGCGTGCTGAGGGTGGTGATCACGGCCGCACAAAGGGCCAGCAAACCGTAAATCCAGCGGCGCGATCGCCCGGAGGTGAGGAAAGTCATAGCTTCAGTTCCTTTGCCGATCCCTTTTCCCATCTATCATTGACCGGGATGCCTGAAAACTGCGGGATTCGATCGGCCACTGACGCGATCGACCAATCCTTAACTAGGCTGCTCTAAATGACGGAATTTCTCATTCTCAAGATCCAACGACACTGTACTTTGGAGATAGAAATCAGCAGGGGTTCATCAACGGTCGAAATTGTCCAAGTTTAACCATTCCCATCGCCAACATTTCCCACCTTCAGCATTTCCAACACTCTTCAGCATTTAAAACTCCCAGGATTCAGCATTTCCAGGATTTAGCATTTCCAACACAAGGGTTAACCAACAGCTAGGCAAGGATTGAGGTATTGGCGTGGAAACAGCGGAGCGAGCAAATCAGCAGGTGAACCCAATCCAAATCACCTATCCTGAGAAAACGGTGCATCGAGCCGCGCGTGCTGTCCGTTGTGCACCGTTTGGGGTGAAGTTCTACGAGTCCATGCGCAGTCGCAGTGTGGCGATTGCGGAGTTGGTGGGTGCGGCGGCTGTGCAACAATCAATGACCCGATCGCCCTTGAGCGAATTGGCCGCAGAAAACGAACTGATGTGGTTGATTCAGGTGGGGATGTTACGACGGGAGGTTGATGGTCAAGGTTTGACCGATCGATTCCGACTCACGCCCCTAGGTTTTTTATTGCTCGATCAGTGGCAAGCGAATCCCGTCGCCTGGACTCAGGGCCGATGGGGCGATCGCCTGCGGAATGGTTTGTGGCGCTGGGGACGGTGGCCCCTCTAAGCTCCGCTCTCTCGTTTCATTGCTCAGTTTCATCTTTCAGTTCTGTCCTCCGGTTGCGGCCCGGATTTCGACGCAGACCTCGGCATGAATCCTTCCCCGCCGTGGCGAAGGCTCTTGCCCCTTAAAACATTTCAGTAATCGCAGTATTTGGGATAACCGATTGTCTATCGGTTCCGAAGTTGAAGGTTAATCAACGGTTATGGACACACAGGCTCTCAACGCAATTTTGCTCATCGGCACAGGTAGCGCGGCCGGGAAGTCGCTGTTGGCTTCAGCGCTCGGTCGGCTGCTGTATCGACGGGGCCTGAAGGTGGCTCCCTTCCAAGCCCAAAGCACCTCCTCGATGCTCTACACCACCAACCAAGGGGAACAAATCGCCTATTTTCAGGCGGTGCAAGCCTGGGCGGCCCGCACGGAACCCCAAGCGGATTTCAATCCCCGCTGTCCTGGTGATCAGTCTCCGGAACGGGTCTGGGCGGTGCTCAAACAATCCCTTGAGCGGTTAACTCAGTCCTTTGATGTGTTGGTGGCTGACGGGGTGGGCAGTCCGGCCGATGCGTATTTGACGGGGCAGGATGTTTGTAACTTGCACTTGGCGCAAACCCTGAATGCGCCTGTGGTGTTGGTGGTGGATGCCGATCGGGGGGGCTGGTTGGCCAGCGCGATCGGGACATTGGAGCTGATGGATCCAACCGAAAAAGCACTGGTACGGGCGATCATCATCAACAAATATCGGGGGAATCCCGATCGGCTCAAGCCCGGTCGCGATTGGTTGGAACAGCGCACCGGAATTCCCGTGGTGGGAGTCATGCCTTGGCTCCAGAACCTCTTCCCTTCGCCTGAGTCGATCGACCTGTTTGCTCGCCGTCGTCGTCAATCGGACATTGAAACCACGATCGCCGCTGTGCGCTTGCCCCACATCGCCAGCTTCAGCGACTTGGATCCGTTGTCGGCCGAGCCAACGGTTTCCCTGCGCTACATTGATTTGGGTCAAGAATTGGGCTATCCCGACGCGGTGGTTTTGCCGCGATCGAACAACCTGGCCGAAGATCTCCAGGCCCTGCACCAATCCGGCTTTGCGGAAGATCTTCAGCAATACGCGATCGCGGGCGGCACTATTTTGGGCATTGGCGAAGGATTCCAGATGCTGGGTCGCCAGGTGGTGCAACTGCAAGGGCTAGACACCGCTTCCCAAGAACTGATGGGGCTGGATCTGTTACCCATCTCCAGCATCACCACGGGCGACTGGATTGATCGAGAACGCCAGGCCACCTCCAACTATCCCCAAGCGGGCTTACCGGTCACCAGCCGCGAATTTCGCCAAAGCTACACCCAAATTTTGGACAGCCAAAGTGTGCAATCCCTCTTTGATGATTCCAAACTGGGCGTGGTGTCCAGCAGCCAACTGGTTTGGGGAACCTATCTCACGGACATTTTTGATAGCAGTCCGTGGCGGCGAGCTTGGCTCAATCGTTTGCGTCATCAACGGGGTCTGTCTTCCTTGCCCACGGGAATTCCCGACTACCGGGAGCACCGGGATATGTTGCTGGACTCACTGGCCGACGATGTGGCGGTCAATATCAATCTCGATCGACTCTGGGCCGCCATCGGCCTTCACTTTAAATAACGCAACAGAATGAGCGATTCAAGACGCGGCTCAGGATGTTGCTTCAGAAAATGGGTGACCTGGGATTCGAACCCAGAACCAGCGGATTAAGAGTCCGATGCGCTGCCGTTGCGCCAGTCACCCTGGTTGCTTGTGGGTCAAGCTTGTTTATATTGCCAAAGATGCTGAAAAAGTTCAAGCACCTTTGCCAGAATTCACCCAAAATGGGAATGGAAAACACGATCGCCCCCGCCAAGGATCGCGATCGGCCAGCAAATTAGCCCCTCAGCGGCGAGACTCTCAGGCGCTAGACTCTCAAGCGCTAGATTCTCAGCCAAAGCACAATAGGGTTAGTTTGCCGTTTCCAAGCTTGGCATTTCCCGATCGGCTCATCTCCAGCATCCGCCAACCCCCGCGCACCCTGCCCAATCCGCTGCCCGATCGTCCCTTGGCAGCCGCTGGTGGTGATGCCCAGTGGCGAAAAGCGGCCAGTTCCGCGATCGGGGCCCCGCAATTCGGGATGAGTGATACCTTGGCTAGAGTTGGCATTCACGGCGGCGAGTTGGGAGAGCAAGGTTATGAGCGATCGCGATGGGTCCGGCATCTTGGCCAGTCCCGAGGTTTCCAGACTCAATGCTGAAATCGATCGCCTTAATGCCCACAACGCTGCCCTTCGTCTTCAGCAGGAACTGTTGGGCAGTTGGATCGTGACAGCCCGAATGACCACCGCCACCGGCTTGGTGTTGCGGGCCCTGACTCAACAGATCTTGGAAGCCCTGCAATCCCTGTGCCAGGCAGAACAGGGCAGTATTTTTCTCCTCGATGAGCACCTGCAAGCCACGGAATGTTTGTTGGCCCGAGGCTCCACCATTCGGGAGCAAAAGCGAGAAATCGTTAACCAAATTCTGAAAGAAGGGCTGGCGGCCTGGACGATTCAGCATCGACAAATCGCGATCGTGATGGACACCATGACCGATGAGCGGTGGTTGCAACTGCCCAACCAACCCTACACGGTGCGATCGGCCCTTTGCATCCCCATCCAGCGCGGAAAACGGCTGTTGGCGCTGGCCACTCTCATGCATAGCCAACCGCACCACTTCACTCCTTTGCGTGTGGAGCAGGCCCAATTTGCCGCCGATGCGATCGCCCTCAATTTAGAAAACGCCTTGCTCTATGACCAACTCACCAGCACCCTAAACGAAAGCAAAGAGGATCTTCTTAGTCACGAAGCGCCGTCCTTTGGGGGCGAGTCCAACGCCTTGCCCTCCTTGGCGAACCCCTTTGAAGACTCGATCGCCAGCTCCAACATTCTCCCCAGCAGCATCCAAAGTGCGGTCAATGCCAGCGAAGCCCGCGGCCTCGAAGAAACCGGCCTTTACATCACCACCGCTGAAGGGCGATTGCGTTACGTTAACCGCTGCTTTGCTCAAATTTTTGGCTATCGGCGGCGCGAATTGGCGCGGGTTGAATCCATCCTGGATTTAATTCCCGTGGACTATCAAGCCATGCTGGTTCACAAGCTGGAAGACTGCATTCGCGACAACCAGCGCCCCTTAAGTTGCTTGCTGCCGGGACTGCATCGATCGGGGCGGTTGATTGGCCTCGACTTGTACGGTGAGCGGATTCACTTTTCCGGCGAACCGGGCGTGATTGGCATGGTGCGCCGGGTCGATTCATCGCCCTATCGCACGGGCAACACCGTTTAAGGAGAGTGGTTGAATTAGCCAGTGGTCTACGGGTCAGGTGGGCATTGCCCACCCTACCGGCTGTTGATTAACCCTTGACCCGATCGCGCCCCGGAGTCCTGGTGGTTAGTAGTGGTTGCCCACTTTGCGGTGGTGAACGGCCGTGAGGGCATCTTCCTTCGAGACCCGACCGTTATCGACGGCGCTGTAGACCAGCCAGTGATCCCCGCAATCCATCCGGCTGCTGACCTGGCATTCCAGATAGGCCAGCGCGTCGCTGAGGATGGGGGAGCCGTTAGTGGCTTGCTGGGTTTCCACACCGGCAAAACGGTCTTCACCGGGGCCAAACCGCTTCAGGAAGTGCCGCATCAGGTGGCCGTAGTTGCCCTCTTCCAAGATGTTCAGCACGAAGCGATCGCCCACTTGCATCAGCGACTCGATCGCCCGGTCTTTGGCCACCGCGATCGTGATTCCCAGGGGCTGGAAGCTGGCTTGCACCACCCAAGAGGCCAACATGGCGCTGGCCACATCACCCTTCTTGGCCGTGATGATATACAAGCCGCCGCTCAAGCGGCCCAAGGCCTTATCCAAATCGGAATCTAGGGACTTCATTTGCTTGACGGTCTCTTTAACCATCAATGCCTGGCCCAAGTCCGTGCCCGCTTCTTCGCAAAGTTGGTAGGTGAAGGCTTGGGGCTTGGTGCTAATCCGAATTACGTCAAAGGCTGGCTTCAGACCCAAATCCCGGAAGCGGTTGAACAGGGGATAGCTCGGCTCGTCTTGGCCACCGCCAGACTCAAACACACCAATCCGCTGCTTGTTGTTGGCCACGGTCAAGATAGTGCCGATCGCCGCTTCGCATTCCCCTTGGGGCGGTGCAGCCAAAACCAGCGCCACCGATCGCTCCACCAACTCCCGCAACTCCTGAGGATCAGCCGCTTTCAGATCCATCATTTCCACCGCCACGCCGGTTTTGGTGATCCCCTTGGCGATCGACTGGGACAGCCGATCGCTGTAGCCATAGTCGGACACATAGAACACGGCGGCAGTGGTTTCCGCTTCGGCCTTGGTTTGGCTCCAGTGTCGATAGCGACCGGTGAGTTCAACCACGTTGTGGCGCAACAGGGGGCCGTGGCCGGTGGCGATCGTGTGGTAGCCGGGGAGGGCATCCATCCGCTTCATGGCTCCCAAGACCGATCGGGCATTCGGGGCCATCAGGCATTCGTAATAGAACCGAAAATCTGGCTCGATCGCCCCCAAATCCGCATCAAACAGGTCATCGCTGCAATAGTGCATCCCAAAGGCATCGCAGGTGTAGAGGGTCTGCGTTCCATGGTCGTAGGTAAAGATCGTGTCTGGCCAATGGAGATTGGGTGCATTCAAAAACTCCAGCACATGCCCTTGGCCCAAATCCAGGCTCTCGCCGCTTTTCACCAGCAGCTTGCTGAAGGGCTGGTGAATCAGATTTTCCAGAAACTGAATCGCTACCTTGGAAGCCACCACGGTGATATTAGGATTCAGGGCCAGCAGATCCGCCACCAAGCCGCTGTGATCCGGTTCCGTGTGGCTCACCACCAAGTAATCAATCTGGGCCGGGTCGATCGCGCCCTTCAGGGTATCCAGATAGAGTTGGCGAAATTTGGCGTGGGAGGTGTCCACCAGGGCCACTTTGTCCCCACGAATCAGGAAGGAGTTATAGGTTGTGCCGTTTTGCAGGCCAAATTCAATATCAAAGCGATCGCGATCCCAGTCCAGCGATCGAATCGTCAGGGTTTGGGCGGCAATCTCGGCGGTTTGAATCGTCAACCGCTTCTCGGTTTGCGGACGTTCTGTGGCGACAACCATGCTCGCACCTCCTGGGCTTGACCGATCTGGATGAGGAATTTGTTAAGTTGTTTTACCTATCTTGACACAAGGGATACAGAAATACCGGGCGATCGGGCGGGGCGATCGTTTGTAGTCGTGATGCTGAAAATTGACATGACTTATCAGTAAACCTGAGGCACTTCAAATTTACTGATAGGTTATATTTTCTGCGCGAGTTGTCTGGGTGGGGCTGGGCTGCTTGGTCTGCCACTCGATCGCTCGATCGCCAGGCTATTGCACTTGAGCAGCGGCCTTGGTTTCGTCGATCACGGCGTATTGGACTTTGTAGGAAGACTTCACCGCCTCGATCGTGGCGGCCATCAACGCTTCAAAGGGATCTTTAGGTTTGTCAGCAGCGGCGATCGGGCTGCTTGCGCCTGCCAGGAACTTCGCCGGATCCGTCACCACCCAACCTTGGGCCGTGAGCTGACGAACTTCAAAGTGCAAGTGCGGCCCCGTGGACATGCCCGTGCTGCCCACCCGACCGATCACTTCCCCTTGCTTGACCGTAGCTCCCGGCTTCACAAAAATTTCTGATAGGTGACCGTAAAGGGTCTTTTGCGTGTCGCCATGATCCAACACCACCGTTAGCCCATAGCCCCCCAAAAAGCCCCCGATCGAGACCTTGCCATCCAACACCGCCACCACGGGTGTGCCCAAGGGAGCCGAAAGGTCAGTGCCCGCATGAAAGCGGCTGTAGCCCAAGATCGGATGCACCCGCCAGCCAAAGGAGGAGGAAATTGGAGCCAAGCTGGTGAGCGGAAACAGCATTTTCAGGTTGCCATTGCCCAACAGGCCCTTGGGGCGACTGCTGCGGAAATAGTAGCTGTTGGCATCGAAGTTCACGCCGTTTAAGCCCACGGTTAGGGGGCCGATTTTGACGGAAATGGGCGATTGGGCAGGCAGGGCGCTGCCCACGGAACCAAGGCGCATGGGGCTGCCCATTTGTAGCTGGGAACCCCGATCGCCCGTGGGAATGGCCACAATTCCGGGGTGGCCGGCTTGGCCGGGTTGCCCAGGCGATCGGGTCACGGTGCAACCGGCGCTGAGGCGGCCGCCCACACTGGCGCAACCGGTGGAGCGTTCTGTGAATTGAATTTCGCTGGGTGGGGCCTGGCGTTGGGTGGCTCCCAAGTTGAAATCATTGGACTGGTCGATCGGGCCGCGGCTGGTAGAGCGCTCTTCCGGGGAAGGGGCCAGGCGAGGAACGTTCGGCAGTTCCCGTTGGGGAGTCCGCTCCACGGCCGGTGCGGGCCGCTCAATTCGGGCTGGTCGATCGGGATTGGCGGCGGGCTTCGGTTCCGGCGGTGCAGCGGGTGCTTCCGGGGCCAAGTCTGCGGAACCGCCGCTGGGGGCCGCGTCGATCGCCCGGATTGGGGTTGCCAGTCCGCCGAGCAAGCTGGTCATTGCGCCAACCCACCCGAGACCTTGCAAAATGCGACGGCGACGGCGTTGGAGACGGGTGGGAAAGTTGGGGCGGTGGTTCATGGCGCGGTTGGGAGCGCAATGCATGGCGTAATGGGACGGGGACAGCAAAAGCAGCGTGAAAGACCTTGTTCCAGAGGGAGCGCAGTGGGCTTCGGGCGGACGAGCCGTTGGGGAAGCGCCACTGAGCCTTAGACGGCGCGATCGCCCAAAATGTTCAGAAAATGTTGAGCCACGGTCTGAAATCACAGCCAAAAACGGCTGGCGCACCCTTTGACCGGGGCTTTGGAGCCAGGACAGTTGCCAAAGCCTGAGGACGTTACTGCTCTCTTCAGGAATGGCAATGACGGGTCAGGGGGTTCTGGCTCAGTCCTCAGTCATGATAGCAAGGGAAAAAGCAAAAGCGCTTAACACAACCTCGCGGAAATCGAAAAGACTATTCAAGGATTCTTTAAAAAACCCGTAACCTGTCCACCGTCTGGGCCAGGGGATTCAGGCGATTGGGGCGATCGGGCGTAGCCTAAGCGCACCGCGCCGGGGGAGAGATGTAATTCCGCAGCCAGTTGATCGGAAAACTTGACCCGGAGTTCTCCGCGCGAGGTAATGCCCACGGCGATTCCGGTGCGATCGCCCACTTGCACCGATCGCCCGCAGGTTTCCAGCAGTTCTAAATAATCCGCCAGAAAACTTTCGATGCCGCCCGTTTGGAGCTGTCGATCGCCCCGGTCTAAACCCGCGATCGCCAGGGCCGCCAACTCCGCCAGCGATCGAATCGGTGGCCCACCCTCCGCAGGGAAATCAGTCGGCGGCAACAGGGGCGGGGGGGGCAGTTGACTCGCCTGATTCGCCAATGCACTGGCCCCATGCAGCGAATTAGAGCCATCAGAGATCTTGGACGAGTTCGATGAGCGATCGGCCCAATGACCTAAAGGATCTAAGTGACTTGAAGGATCTAAAAGACCTGGGCGATCTACTAATTGATCTGATGATTGATCTGATTGATCATGCAATCGTTCTGGAGACCCTAATTCTGGAAACTCCAATTTTGAAAACAACTCCGTGGCATTGATCCCCGTCTCGGGAACCGGATTAGCCCAATTCAACCCCAACCCCGTAACCGCGCGGGCAATCTTGCCACCCACCAATCGGGTTTCCGTCAGCAACCCGCCCCACTTGCGCCCCCGAACCACCAAATCATTGGGCCACTTCAGCGCCACCGGCACACCCCGATCTCGCAGGGTTTGCCCCAGGCCCCAAGCGGCCGCCAAGGTCAGTTGAGCCCCGTCCTCCGGTAGCAACTGGGGTGCAAAATAGCGCGAGAGGTACAACCCGCCCAAGGGCGACGACCATTGGCGGCCCCACTGCCCCCGCCCTGCCGACTGTTGCAGCGCAATCACGATCGTCCCTGGCTGGGCCCCCGCTTGGGCCAGCTCCCAGGCCACCTGATTGGTGGAGCCGGTCTCCGCTAGCACCTGCAACCTGGGCAACCGAACACCGAGTCGCGCCGTTTCGCGCAACACGGCGGCACTGAACTCTGCGGGGTCGATCGGGGTGGGTTTCAACACCAATGGTTGTCTAATTGCTTGCTGATTTTTAAGGTCGTGCTTGCGGCGATCGCCCCTTACCCTACCGCGATCGGGTCACCCAACGGATCGCCTCCATTTCATTCCTCCAGCCCAGCCAGCCAAGGGGTTTAAACCCCTTGCCCCCAGCCAGCCAGCGCCAGCCATTTTTGGGATCTCTAGAATAGGGATTGAATTGACCCGCGATCGTCCGATCGCCCCGCCGATGTCGAGCTTGTCTACTGCCCAGGAGTCCACCCCTGACGGCGCGATCGCCCCCAACGATTTGGCGCTACCGACTGTCACCATTCATCAACCCCAACCGGCTGATATTGTTTACCCCTCTGCTGATGGAAAACCCTTGGCTGAAACTTACCTTCACCTCAATGCAATTATTGCAATTTTAAAAGCACTGCAATTTCACTTGTGTGGTCAACAAGCGACTGTTTTAGCTGATCAATTTCTCTACTACAGCCAAGGGTATCCCAGGCTGCGAGTGGCTCCCGATGTGATGGTGATTTTTAATGTGGCTCCCGGTGGCCGAGACAACTACAAAATCTGGGAAGAGGGAGAAATTCCCAGCGTTATTTTTGAAGTCACCTCCCCCGGCACTCGCCAGGAAGACCAACACCATAAACATTGGCTTTATCAACAAATGGGGGTGCAGGAATACTGGCTGTTTGACCCCAAAAATGAGTGGATTGAGGGGCAACTACGCGGCTATCAATTAGGGCCGAGTCGCACACCGGACGGTGACCCCTGTGAGGCATATTTACCCATCACAGACAACCAAAGTGCTGTGTTGGGGTTGCGCTTAGAAGTTTGTGGGCCGCTCTTGCGATTCTTTAATGAGGCCACAGGGCAATGGCTACCGATGCCAGACGAGATTGGGGATGTGTTAGCTGAGCGCGATCGAGCGGCGGCAGAACGCGATCGAGCGGCGGCAGAATTGGATCAAGAACGCCAAGCCAAAGAAGCCGCGCTGGCAGAATTAGCAGCATTACGGGAGCGCCTGCGACAACTGGAGACCGACGAATAAAGACGCATAAAAATGCATCAATTTTGTATGCATAGCGCCAATTTCGATCGCCTGGACTATTTCCCGACCCTTGAAACTCCCCACCATTCAAGTTAGGAGAAATTGCACATTCCACCTATCATGCCAACTCAGAACCCTTGGGAGGCTCGATCGTGACTGGCTGGCATTGGCGCAACTGGCAAGGACTGCCCTATCTCACCTGCTCCCTGTTGGAGCCAATTCCCCACGGTTTTTTTACCCGGCACTTTGCCCCCCGCCCGCCGGCCGAGTTGGCTTCGGTGCTGGATGAAGCGGCCCAAACCTTCCGAGTCAAGCAGGTGCATGGCGATCGGGTGGTGGCTCCGGCAGAAATTGCAGAAATCACAGCAGGGGCCGTGCTCCAAGAGGCGACGGCCACCGCCAGCGAACAATCCACCTATCCCCAAGCCGATGGTCTGTTGAGCGATCGCCCGGGACAGGTGATGTGGGTTTGCAGCGCCGATTGCACCCCGGCCTTAATTGCGGATTTAAAAACCGGTCAGGTGGCGGCGGTGCATTCCGGTTGGCGGGGAACGGCGGCGGCCATTGTGCCCAAGGCGATCGAGCGGATGCGCCAACAGGGCAGTCAACTGGCGGATTTGCGGGTGGCGCTGGGCCCGGCCATTTCCGGTTCGGTTTATCAAGTGACGGAAGCGGTGGCTGAAGAGGTGGTGGCCTCGCTGGCTGTGCCCCTGAAGGAGGCCCAAGGTTGGGAACAGCCGCCCGTGTTGCCGGATCCGGAACCGGGAAAGGCGCGGTTGGATGTGCGCCAAACGATCGTCCAGCAGGTGTTGAATTTGGGTCTTGATCGGGAGCAGGTCACCGTCGCGCCCCACTGCACCTATTGCGAGGGCGATCGGTTTTTTTCCTATCGCCGCGATGGCACGAAGACGGTGCAATGGTCAGGAATTGTTAGCACTTGATTGATGCAAGAGGCCTAATCAATTCCGGCTAACTTCAGCAGGGCCTTCAGGCGATCGAGGTTGATCGTAATGTTCTGTTGCACGGCGGTGGCCTGTTCCGCACCGGGCGCTAGATCCGCCGTGAGGTGATAGTGCTCCAAGCCGCCCAAGTTGCTCAGGAGCCAGTAGGTGTTTTGGCGGTGACTGGGCTGGAAAATTTCAATTACCTTCGTGCCCGGCTCTGCAAACACCAGGTTCGTTAGCCCGGCCCCATGCACCGCCACAATCACCTTGGCCGCTGCAAAGGCCGCTGCCTGATCGACCAGCGGCAGGCGGGCCGGGTCGATCGCCCGAAAGCCGAACTGCTCCAAGGTTGCAATCACCTCCCGATCGTTCAGCACTTGGCGGTAGGCGGCGCTGCGGCGGGTGATGTAGAGGCGATCGGGAAAGCGGGAAATGCGGGCCGGCTCCAAAAAGGTATCGCGCAAAAACTGATGGGCCCAGCGCGATCCCCGATAGATTCGCAACTCGGGAATCGCTGGCACCAACAGCCGATCGGCCGTTAAGTGGGGAATTCGCCCCTGAACCGGATCCACGGAACCAAACCATTCCGTATGGCAGCAGGCCACCACTTTTTCCAGGGGAATTTGCAACCGCTCAAAACTTTGGTGCTGAAAGGGCAATTCATATAGATTGACCACAAAGCGATCGATCGAGTCCCACGCAAAGCCCGATCGCCGCAACACCTCCAACCGAGGCAACAGATCAAACATCCAGTGAAAATAGGTGACCTTGCCCCAGCGCGTGGCCAAAAAAGCCACCGTTCCGGCAAAGTGCTGGGGCGGCGGCAGGTGGGGCGAACTGGCAATGATGGCGCTGTAACCCGTTGAACAGTCGCGAATCACTTGATTTTGGGCATTGAACACCACGCTGCACAGGTTATCGCCCCAGGCCCGCCCCTGGGGAATCGCAACGGTGTAGGCGGCCGGCGCATCCAAGGTATGGTCGATCGCCTGTAATTCCGGCAGGGGATCGCCCAAGCCTTGGGAATCGCGCAGGGGATGGGTTTCCGGTTCAAAGGCGGGAAAACAGTCCGTTCCCGGTAGCTCAGCCGCCACACCCTGCCAATTGGTGGCCAGGAGGCTGGTGGCTTCCGCCAGACCGTCAGGTAGTTGGCAAAACAGGCTCGGGGAAGTGGGCGATGGATCGGCCGGCGGCAATCCGGCGGCCGCCAGTACGGCTTGGATGCCATCGTAGGCGGGCCAAAATTCTGGCTGATAGCGCAGGGCGGCCATGAAATGGTCGATCGCCCGTTGCCATTGCCCCTGTGATTGGGCCCGACGAGCCAGGGCCGCTTGGCGTTCCGCTTGGAACCAAACGCTATCGGGGGCGAGCTGACCGGCTTGATCCCAAAACCAGCAGGCCAGCCGCCACCAACCCAATTGTTGCAACAGAGTTCCCCCTTGCCGAAAGGGAATATCCAAACGTCGGCCGGCTAACAGAATGGCTCGACCATAGGCGGCCAGCGCGGCGATCGGGTGGTTGGCCGCTTCCAGGGTTTGGCCATAGTTGTCATACACCCGGGGATCGGTGGGGTTATCTTGAATGGCTCGCCGCCACAGGGCCAGGCGATCAGGCAATGATGACCGGGGCTGGGATTCGGCATAGGCATAGTAGACCCCGCCCTGATTGGCTCCGGCGGTTAAGGCCCGTTGCCAGGCCAGGCTGGCCAGGTGGTCTTGTCCCGATCGCGCGCAGAGATCTGCCAAGGCGCACCAATCACTGGGTGGGGCCTGCGGATCCAAAGTCAAGGCCCGATCGAGGGCGGCCATGGCCGCTGGCCAATCCCCCGCCTGACTGGCCAGTTGCGACCAGCGGCGATAATCGGCGGCCGTTTCGGGAAAGGCCAAGTCCGGCGCACTCTGCAACATTTGCCAAGCCCGTTGCCACTCTGGGCGATCGGCACATTCACTGACCTGGGGAAACCAACTCCAGGGATCCTTGGCTCCCACTTGCCAAGCCCGACGCAAACAGCGGTTACCCGTGGGGCGATCGCCCCGTTCTCGGTGGGCTTGGGCCAATCGATGCCAAGTCACGGCCCGATCGCCCCCCAGGGCCAGGGCCGTTTCTCCGGCCTTGATGGCCCCGTCAAAATCGCGATCGCTCAGGAGCACAAAGCAGAGTGCCTCGTGCCAATCGGGTCGATCGCTCGGTTCCCAGGCGATCGCCGTCCACCAAGCGCCCTTGGCCCGCGTCCAATCCTGACGACTCGCCCAAAATCGGGCCGCCCGCTCCTCTAAATAGGTGGACTGATACTGATTTTGTTTGGCCTCGTCGTAGGCGCGCATGGCCTCCGACCACTCACCCATCGCCCAACACAAGTCCCCCAAAGCGGCCCAAGCCCGCCCGGCCACCCGGGGCCGCACTGCCACCAACCGCTGCACCGGTCGCCAGGCTGCCCGTCGATAGCCCGCTTGGCCGTAAGCGTCCAGCAGTTTTCGCACCAATTTGAACGAGCCAGGACGTTGGATCACGGCCGTTTCCAGCGCGGCCAAAACCGCTTCCGGTTCGCCCGCTGCGGCCCAAGCCTGGGCCCAACGCCACCAACGCCCCACAGGAATTCGCTCTTGGGCCCAGCGCGATCGGGCAAAGGTGCAAAATGCGGCCACAGACCAAAACTTCAGCACGATGAATCCTCAAATCCTTGCGGACAGTGCCCCTACTCCCAGGTGATCGCCCCCGCTGGCTTCCCTTTGGGCAACCCCTGAACCATCCCTTTCATCACTCACTCCATGGCCTTGGTGATCGGTACAGTTCGGCAGAGTTCAGCGCAGTTCGGCAAGATAGCTCAGGGTCACCCCTGGGTCGATCGCCCCCCCAACACCACCAGCACCACCCCCAGCAACACAATCACGCCCCCCAGCAACACGCCAACTCCCGGTTGTTCCCCAAACACCACCCACCCCAAACTACTGGCCCCCACCGGCTCAAACAAAATAGCCAGGGTGACCCACAGGGGCGGCATTTGGGTCACCAGCCAATTAAAACTGGTGTGGCCAATCAGTTGCGGAACCAACGCCGACAGGGCGATCGCCAGCACCGTTGTGGGGGTGATGGTTTGCCAACCGCCGCCCCACAGGGCCACCAACGGACTCAACAACAGGGCCGCACTGCCATAGGCCAAAGCCGCGTAGGAACCAAGGGTCAGCCCCCGTTGTTGGGCAACCCGCCCAAGGAGCAGGTAGCCTGCTGCGGCCAAGGCTCCTGCCAAGGCTAACCCATTCCCCAGCAGAGGGTCGCTGCCGATCGTCCCGGCATCTTGGCTGAGGGCAATCACGGCGCTGCCCGCCAAGGCGATCGCTAGGCCAGCCCAGGTAATCCAACCCGCAAATTTCTGCGTGATAACACTGGTAGCTATGGCCACCCAAACCGGCGTGGTGGTGACCAACACGGTGGAGGCGGCGATCGAGGTATAACCCAAAGAACTGAGCCAACAGACGAAGTGCAGCGCCAAGCAAGCCCCCGCCCCCACGGCCCAAGGCCAGGCCGATCGGGGCGATCGCCAGGTTTGGGGCCAAGCCGGAGCCACCGCCAGCGCCGCCAACGTCACCCGTCCCGCCGCCAACCACAGGCCAAATCCCCAGTCCGATCGCCCCGCCGACTGCATTGCCCAGCGAGCAAAAATCGCCCCCGTTGAAATGGCCGCCATCCCCGCCAACAGCACTCCCCACCGGAGCGATCGGGCCCGGTGTCCAGCATCGGAATTCACAGCGGCGTGAGTTGGGGATTTCAAATGCCGACCTTTTGAATGCTGATTTTTGGAGCGCTCATCTTTGGGATGCTGATTTTTCAAATCCCGACCCTTGGCCAAGTGCAATCCATCCCGTCCTACAATCGCCATCAATTCTCTAGTGTTTTTCCATGTTTTGCCATGAGCACAACCACGACTATTCAGCTTGAATCGCACCCCACCCCCGATCGACTCGCGGCTTTGGACGTGTACAACTGGCCCATTTGGACAAAACAAGTTTCAGAATTTCCATGGACCTATGATGAAGCGGAAACTTGCTACATCCTTGAAGGTGAAGTGACCGTCACCCCCGAGGGCGGTGAACCCGTCACCATTCGCAAAGGCGATTTGGTCACCTTCTCTGCCGGTTTGGCTTGCACATGGAACATCACCCAAGCCATTCGCAAGCACTACAAATTTGGCTAGGAAATTTGGCTAGGAAATTTGGCTCAAGATTGACCCAGACCAAAATCTGATTCAACGCCTCTGGTCAGAAATACCTGATCAACAACATCAGAAAAACCCCGGATTCCCATCATCGAGAACCCCGGGGTTTTTTGATCAACTTCGACTCAGTTCAATTTCTGCAAAATCCTAACTGGTTCTTCAGACTTCAGAACCCGGAGAGTTCAGCAACCCTAGCCCAACTCCTGCTATCCGCAGAGGTTGAAGCCCTAGGATGCGGTGTCAGACTTGCGCGAGCGACGCTTCGCTGACCCAGCCAGACCCAGACCCACCAGGCCCAGACCCATCATGATCGTCGGTTCCGGCGTGGCCACCCCTGCGATTTCACGGTTGTTCTTGCGGCCGAAGTCGATCACGAACACCGTGTCGTTGAAGTCTTGGTCACCACCGCCCCACAGATCTTCAAAAGCCAGCACCAGCAAATCTTCGTAGAAGTAGGACATGGCATGTTGCTTGCCATCGGGATTGTCCTTCGCATTGGCCCGGAACTGACCCGGAACCGTCTTGCCAGTGCGCACATCCTTGCCGGAAATGCCGCCGTTAATCCAGTTGGAAACCAGGCTGAAATCAAAGATCGTGCCAGCCTTGAACTTGCCCAGGTTCACCCAATCTCCCACGTTCAGGGGGCTGTCTTGAACCGATCGCCCTGCGACAGCAGCGTTCGGATTTTGGCAAAAGCCGCTGAAGTTCACCAGGGTCTTGCTTTGGCTGGGGCTGCAAGAGGTGTCCCCAAAAATCTTCGTCTGCGCCGTAACCGTTGTTCCGGTGGTGGCAAAGTCCAGGCGGTTGCGATAGCCGCCAGCCGTTTCACCGAGGAAGTAAACCTTCACATCGTGGTCATGCTTCAGTTGCAGCAGTGATTCATCCAAGGTGCGGAAGTTAATTTCGTTGGGGTCTAACTTCCGAGCTTCCTTGCCTACAAAGGGAGCCATGGAGGGCAACACTTCTTGGAAGTAATCTGGTGCTGTGCTACGAGGATTGATGTCAAATGCTTGGGCTGATCCGGCTGCAACACTCAGGGTTGCCACGGAGGCGGTGACGGTTGCTTTAATCAGGATAGAAGAAATGTGGTTACGCATGAGTAGAGAAGACTTCAGAGAGTGGAACAGTTGCGAAGTTAGAGAACGGTTTCGCCTGGATCGTTGCAAGTATAAAAAATTACTTTGACTTGCAATTGAAGCTTCGATCAGATGGCTAGAAACCAGAGACACACCCAAAAGGTTTAATACTTTCTACTCAAATCCTAGGGGCTGTTCCTGAGTTTTTTGATGAATTTTTGGTCAAGAAAATGGCCGATTAAAAGGCGAATATGAAGTGCAAGGGGGAAAAGGTTGATTGCCATGGCTCACAGTCCCGCGATACGATCGCGCCCGGGCCATGGTCTCTGGCCGATGCAAAAACACTGAGACCGATGATCAACACCCAGGACACCTCAAGCGTGCAAACTCCCATGGATACGACTTCAGCGGGCCTGTGGCTCAAGCGCCCCGTGATTGTGAAGGCCGTTGTTACGCCGCGCTGGAAGGAAGATGCGCAGGTTGAATTGCAGCGGCAAATTGACCAGCTCGATCGCCAGTTACAACAACTGGAAACCCAAGGTCAGCGGGCGATCGCGGAAATTCAGCGTCAGAGCATTCAACCGCCCGGCCCGGAAGTGACTCGCCAAATTGAAAATATTCAGGCCCAGGTGAACGAACAGAAATCCCAAATGCTGGAGCAAAAAAACCAAGTTTTGCAACAGCTCAACCGGGTTCACTCCTTGGAACTGGATAAGGAAGTGATTCAAACGCAAATGGAAAGCCTGTTTCAGGTGCAACAAGGTGATAATTTGATTGACAAGATGCAGGTTGAAATTCTGCTACGGGATGGCATTGTTGAAGAAATTCGTGGTGAACTGTAACTAGGTTGCGTTTTTTGGGGGTGTGAAGTTTACACCCCACGATTCAGCTTGGAATCTGGGATGGCTAGATCGAGTCAAGCAAATTTAATACAGCTAATAAAATTAAGAAAATTCATGTGATTCATGAAATTCATGTGACTAATCAAGTCAGTTGGATCACGATGCACGGAATGAGCTTGAATTGAGTTTTTAAAGTCAAGTCAAGTCAATCAGTTCAGTTAACCAATAACCAATTCAAAAACAAATAACCAATAACCAATTCAAAAACAAAATTCAAAGCAAAACTCAAAACAAAACTCAAAGCAGAATTCAAAACAAGATTTAAAAACAAATTTAATCTATTAATTTGGGCAAAAAATTTGAGTCAATAAAGCCAATTGGGAAATTCAATCAGCTAGCCAGCTCAAGTCAATTCGGAGGCTAAATTAGGTTGATCGAATGAATTACGATTAGGGAGAATGCAACTACTCATCATTTGAGGACGATCGTGTTTCAGACAACGCGGCGACGGCTGGCCCTTTGGTACGCGACCGTAACAGCAGTGTTGGTGCTGGTGGCTGCGATCACCTTTTATGGTTATGCGAGGGCCACGCTGGTCGATCGGGTAGATGACACGATCGAACATGCGATCGAACTGGTGGCTCGATCGTTGGTGATTGAATCGGTGCAGGTGCGCGATCTGGCCGCCATCGATCCACAGCAGATGATTACTCGGGCCCGGGTGAACCTGGAAGCCAGCTTTCGGGACAACACGGGCACGGTTTGGAATGATGTGGAAGACGATCGAATTGATCTGGAGTGGTTTAGCCCCACGGGCCAGCAGCTTTGGACCAGTTTCGCAGAACCCTTGACCATTCCCCTGCATCCCACTCGCAAAAGTGAAACGGTGAAAGTGTTGCGCGACGGGCCCGGGAAGCCAGCCGAGGGGCGGGGCCCGGTGGAACCGCCGTTGGTGTTGCGGCAACGCACTCAAGCCATTGCGCTGGGTGGCCAACCCTTGGGCTATTTACGAGTCAGCCACCCTTGGTTTGAGGTCACCAAGCCGGCCCAGCAGTTGGCGATCGACCTGAGCGTTGGGGTGGTGGCGTTGATTGGGGCCGTGGGGGCGATCGGGTGGTGGTTGTCGGGGTTGGCCATGGAACCGGTGCGCGAGTCTTACCAACGCTTGCGGCAATTCACGGCCGATGCATCCCATGAACTGCGCAACCCGATCGCCACCATTCAAACCAATGTGCAGGTGGCGTTGGCGGAAACCAACCCCCAAATGGAGCGATCGCAGTTGGAAGCGATCGAGCGGTTAACTCGCCGCCTGGGGAAATTGGTGGATGATCTGTTGTTTTTAGCCCGCCAAGATAGCGGCATTGTGCAACCCCAGTGGGGAACGGTGGATTTGGCGGAATTGCTGCTGGAGGCGATCGAGGAGCAAATGGCCCTGGCCACCCGCCAAGCATTGGAATTGATTCCCGAACTCAGTGAAATTCCTGATGAGCGGGCCTGGATGGTGCGGGGCGATCGGGATCAACTGGCACGGCTGCTCACCAATCTGATTGGCAACGCGATTCAATACACGCCGTCGGGTGGGCGGGTTTGGGTGCGGCTCGATCGGGACTTGCGCAAACCCACCTTAAAGCTCGAAGTCCAGGACACCGGCATTGGCATTGCACCGGAAGCTTTGCCCCATTTGTTCGATCGGTTCTACCGTGCTGATGTGGCCCGATCGCGCCATCGCACCGGTCAATCTGCCGGGTCGGGGTTGGGGCTGGCCATTGTCCAGGCGATCGTGCAAGTCCACCAGGGCCAGATCCGCCTCGATAGTCAGCTCGATCGGGGAACCACCGTCACCATTACCCTGCCCAGCTTGGTCGAACCCCCGCTTGAGGTCGGTAGCTATCAGCACAGTTAGGCGATGACGCGCCATTGGGACGTGCCATTGGGACATTTGGGCTATCCCCAACGGACCTTAATTCGCAACTTAAATGAACGTGAATTCGGGTTAAGCAGGGAGTTCAATGCCTAGTGTCGCTAGGTCAAGAGTGGGCTTCTTGGGCTGATGGCAGTAAGCAATCAGCCCACTGAGCAAATGCACAAAGCCACTGACTGGACT
>NZ_JAZAQF010000098.1:0-690 GCF_043235035.1 Limnothrix redekei LRLZ20PSL1
CTGGTGACCTCAAACTGGGATATCCTCGCCGGCAGCGTCAAGCCCGAAGGCCCTGTTCTGCTTTTTGACGACAATGGCGGTCATCCTGGCATGAGCGCGGCGGAAGTGATCGCCAATGCCGGGGTTGAATTGGAAGTCGTCTCGCCCGAGCGCATCTTTGCGCCCGAAATGGGCGGCATGAACCACGTTCCCTATGCGAAGGTGTTCGCGGAAAAGAATGTGAAGGTGACGATCAACACCCGGCTCGTCGCCGTGCGTCGCGAGGGGAATGGCCTCGTTGCGACCCTCGGCTCGGACTTTGCCGAGACGAGAACGGAGCGTCATGTCGCTCAGGTGGTCGTGGAACATGGCACCCTGGCCAATGCCGATCTCTATCTCGAACTCAAGCCACTCTCACGCAATCGCGGCGCAGTCGACTATCCGGCCCTGATCGCCCGGCGGGATCCGATTCCGGTGAAGGATGAAATGGCAAGCTTCGATTTGCTGCGAATCGGTGACGCGGTCGAAAGCCGCAACATTCACGCGGCGATCTATGACGCCCTGCGCTTCTGCAGCCTTTTGTGACGACAAAAGAATAGGCGGCGCTGAAGCGCCGCCCGTCAGGACCGTGAGCACGTGGCTCGTTCCGGGATCAGTTGTCATCCGTCGACGAGGTTGTGGTGCCGTCGGTCGCGTTATCGGCCTGGTCTT
>NZ_JAZAQF010000082.1:0-66711 GCF_043235035.1 Limnothrix redekei LRLZ20PSL1
ATGCGCAGGGGAACAGCAGCAGACCCGACCAGCCGACGAAGACGAAGCGATCCCGCTTCAGCCAGTCGTCCACTACGTCGAACCACCCGCGTTCCGTGCCCACGCGTCCAACTGCGATGGTCATGGAAGAACTCCGAGTAAGAAGGGAAATAAATGACAAAAATGAGAGGTCAGGGATGATCGATGGCTAAGGGCGACTAAGCACAAAGCGATCGAATCGCCACAATCACTCTCAGAAAAGTTTAACTTTCTTTACCTAAATCCGGCTAGGGGATCGCCCCAGGAATTCGGCCGGGGAACCCCCGGCATTTTGCGGGTCAATGCTCAGGTCGGGGCCCTGGGGCGATCGCCGGGCCCGAACCGGCAACTCACGCGATCGCCCGCTGCGGGGCCTGGTTGGGTCGCCATGGGCGATCGCGTTGGCTGCCAGCGTCCTCAATCCCATCGCAAATCCTGATATTGCGCCTCGATCGACAGGATCGATCGCAATCCCGGCATATCCAACACCGTGGCATCGGCCGGCTTATTCAGAAAATGATGAACCAACAGCAGGCCCGTAAAAGTCCAGGTTTGGTAAAGACGCGCTTCTTGACCCAACCAAACCCCCGTGGGCCCATCAAAATATTCCGGCCATTTTTGTTCCGGTAACCGCTTCAACAACACCTGATAGGCATCTTGCAAGCAATCCCAGAGCGACTCATGCAAATGTCCAAAGCGATAGTAAGGCGTGGTTGACGTTTGTTGATGTCGCAAAACGGCCACCACAAAATACCAAAGCAGGCAGGGCCAGTGACCGCCATTGTGATAGCACCAGGGGCGATTTTTGGAGTCATATCCCGTTTTGTTACGCCAATCACTGGCATCCAAAGGGGGATGGCAAATGCGCAAAGGCATTTCTCCAAACAAATCAGCTTGGTTATTCAGCACCAATTGAAAGAGGGCACGCTGTTGGGAAAAGGTGAGCACATCAAAAATAGCGCCCAAGCAATTTCCCAAGGAAAAAAAGCGAAAATCGGGGCGACCTGTACGGATATTACCAATCAGATATCCCCCTTGATCGCCCAGCCAGGTTTGCAACCAGTGGGGAATCGTTTCGGTGCGAATATTATATTCATTGGAGACTCGTTCGCCGTATTGATCAGTGGGGCGACGGCGCAGGATTTGAATGGTTTTGCCATTAATCCAATAGTGCTGAAGCAGATAGCGACGCAGGCGACGGGCCAGGGCAGTGGCGTATCGTAATTGCCAAATTTGCTGCCGAATAAAGGGATCGGTGAGGACTGTTGATCCGGCAGTGCTGCCAATTACTTTTTCCTTCAGATCGCTATGAATTAAAACAACGGAGCTGAGCAAGGCTCCATACAGCAAGGTTTGAATTTCTAAGGGTGCGCCCCACACATCCAAGGGGCGATCGATCATGAAGGCTCCGTCGGGTACGTAAAGGGTTGGAGCGTGCCGAAACCAAGGATGCAAAATCAGCCGCAGAAACCGCTGAATTCCCTCTTGGACTTTGGGTTGTTGGCTCCAACTCCAATCGCCCGTGCGTTGCACATAAACATGGGCCAAAATCGGCCACCAAAGGCTGGCATCAACGGAAGAAACTCGCCCGATCGCCCGTTGGCCATAGTCAGCCACCAGGGTTTGGCTGTTGGGTTCCACATAGAAGCTGCTGGGAAAAATACCTTCCGTTTGGGGATCGGTGCTTTGCAAGTCCAGGCAAGTATCTAGGAAATCTCGCAGTAAATCCGCTCGTCCATCCAACAAAAAATAAATCATCACGGGTACGTTATCCCGGATGAAAACTTCGTTGTAATTCAGGTCAGGATCCGGCGGGGCATCGGGTCGATCGCGCCGAGGTTGTGGCAATGCGGCAAAGGTTCCCACGGGGCGATCGCGACAGTAAACAATTGATTTGTCATAGAGCAAATGCCGCGCGTGATGAATACTTTGAACGCTGTCAAATCGAGCCATAAATGCAAATCCTTAGCGGAAATCTATCGCCTTGTGGTCGGTGCTTAACCGATCGCTGGGCAATTTGAGGTTCGGGTAACCCCTCCAAGCTACTCAAAATTCGCTGGTTATGCTGGAGAGGCCGAGCGGCACGTTTCGGCCGGTCGTTCAACCAGTCGTTTCACCGTCAGTTGCCGAGTTACTCAAGGCTCGATTCAGCATCCAGAGGGTCTTTGGTCATTACCCATCGCTGAAGAACGGGCTGTTCATGGAGGATTCCAACAGAACCATGACTGACTTGAAAAACCTGTATATCGTCACCATTAGCATTCACGGCTTGCTGCGGGGCAGCAATTTGGAACTGGGCCGCGATGCTGATACGGGTGGTCAAACCAAGTACGTGGTGGAGCTGGCGAGATCGCTCGCCCAGCGTCCAGAAATTGATCGGGTCGATCTCATCACTCGTCGCATCCAAGACCCGAAAGTGAGCGCCGACTATGCCCAGCCCATTGAACCCCTCAGCCCCAAATCGCAAATTGTTCGGCTGCCGGCCGGGCCGCGTCGCTATCTGCGCAAGGAGGTGCTTTGGCCCCATCTCGATATCTTTGCCGATGAAGTCTTGCGCTACCTGCGCACGGTGGGCCGCACGCCGGATTTGATTCACAGTCACTACGCCGATGCGGGCTATGTGGGATCTCGGGTGGCCGGGTGGCTGGGGGTGCCCCTGGTGCATACGGGCCATTCACTGGGGCGGGTGAAGTTACAGCGGATGTTGGAGCAGGGTAGCAAGCCGGCCGCCCTGGAAGAGCAGTTTCACTTCAACACCCGCATTGAAGCGGAGGAAGTCACCCTGGCCAGTGCCAGTTTGATTGTGGCTAGCACGCAACAGGAAGTGCAGGAGCAATATCAGGTTTATGACAATTACCAGCCCGATCGGATGGTGGTAATTCCGCCGGGCACGGAGCTTCAGCAGTTTTATCCACCGCCGGCCCAATGGCCCACCCCACCAATCCAAGCCCAGCTCGATCGATTCCTCACCGATCCGCAGAAGCCGATGATCCTGGCCCTGTCGCGGGCGGAGCGGCGCAAGAATGTGGCCAGTTTGGTGCAGGCCTATGGCGAGTCGCCGGAATTGCAATCCCTGGCCAACCTGGTGTTGGTGCTGGGCAGTCGCACGGACATTGCAGCCATGGAGCCGGGCCCCAGACAGGTGATGACGGAACTGATGCTGTTGATCGATCGCTACGATCTCTACGGCAAGGTGGCCTATCCCAAGCAACACCAAAGCACCGACGTGGCGGATTTATATCGTCTGGCCACCCAAACTCGGGGCGTGTTTATTAATCCGGCCCTAACAGAACCCTTTGGCTTAACGTTGATTGAGGCGGCGGCCAGCGGTTTGCCGGTGGTGGCCACCAATGACGGCGGCCCGCGCGATATTCTGGCGGCCTGTGCCAATGGGCAGTTGGTGGATCCGTTGAATCTTGACCAAATTCGATCGGCCCTTTACCAAGCCTTGACCCAGCCCGATCGTTGGCAACAATGGTCTGAGCAAGGCTTGGCAGGCGTGCGACGCACCTTTTCCTGGGAAGCGCATACGGAAAAATATCTGCAACAGATTCGACAACTGTTGCAACCCAAGGCCTTGCATGTGGGCAGCGCTCTCAGCGTCACCACCCCGGCCCATCGCCAGCGACAGGAGGTTTCCACGAATCCGCTGATTCGGGCAGAACATCTGTTCATTTCCGACATTGACAACACCCTGATTGGCGATCGCGAAGGACTGGATCAGCTCTTGGCCCAGTTGCTGGTGGGCGATCGGGCGATCGGGTTTGGCGTGGCCACCGGGCGCACCCTGCCCAGCGCCCTCGAAACCCTGCAAGATTGGCATATTCCGCTCCCGGATGTGTTGATCACGGCCGTTGGCAGCGAAATTCACTACGGCCCCGACCTGGTTCCCGACACCCGTTGGCGACAATACATCAGCCACAATTGGCAGCCCAACGCCATCCGCAGCGCCCTGAACGATATGGAAGGTCTGGTGTTGCAGCCCGCTGCCAACCAGCGATCGCACAAGATCAGCTATTGGATTGATCCACAAATTGCACCCCAGGTTCGCCACATTCGCCAATATCTGCGCCGTCAGGGGCTAAACGTCCGGCTAATTAGCTCCCATGGACAATATTTAGACATTTTGCCCTGGCGTGCCTCCAAGGGCGATGCCCTTCGCTACTGCGCTCTGAAATGGGGATTTTCGATCAAAAACCTGCTGGTGGCGGGCGATTCGGGCAATGATGTTTCCATGTTGCGAGGCAACACCCGGGCCGTGGTGGTGGGGAACCACAGCCGCGAACTCGATCGGCTGCGCACTCATCCAAACATCTACTTTGCCGGAGGGCACTACGCCTGGGGCATTTTGGAAGGGTTGGCCCATTACCAAATTCCCGGCTTTGGCGATCAGCCCCCGTCCCCGTTGGTGTATCCCAGCCCGATCGCCCGCTTCGGTAGCAGCTCGATCGCAGGCGATCACCCCGGTGGCCCCAAACATCCACCCTTGCAGCGGGCCCTGTCTTGAACCTAATGGGCAACCGCCAAGTAACATCCCAAAACCGCTCCTCCCCATAATCCAGTGCCCGATCGGCTGGTTGGCCTCCGAAGCGTGATCGTTGCGACGGAAGCTAGCAGGGTCTCATGCTCAAATCATGAGGGATCGGGCAACTCCAACAACATCCATGCGGGTTCAGCAGTCCCATCCTGGCGAGGCTGCTTAGCCCGCATCTGTTTGTAGGTCTGCTGATGGATCGGCTTGGGTGTCAGTTTGCATCTCTGTTCCCATCTCTAATTCAGTGGGCGAATCAAAACTTTGAAATCGGGACTTTCTGCGGCAGCGTCCGGGTAATCTCAGTTAGTCTGTGCTGAGGGAATTGTTGCGTGCTCAAACCAAGCCCCCTGCACCATGGCCGATCGCGTGCTGCCCTGCCCATCCGCTTGTGCCTCTATTGCCCTGGAGTCATGCCCTCAACCCGCTGGCCCCAGTCTCCTCAGCTCTAGCCAAGTCCCCCAATCATTTTCAACAGGCTTCCCAAAGTCATTCTTCCCAAAACAATTCTTCCCCAAATAATTCAGGCCGTCGTTTCAGACTGTTGTTAACGTATGGGAAGCGCTGATCGCCCCGTGCGATCGCCCCTGGGGATCCGTCATCCTGCCTTCGAGAGTTCTGTTGCCTAGCCCCATGACCGAACCGTTCAGCACCGCCTCATCTCCTGCTGGATCGACCTCACCATCGACCCCACCGTCTCGGTCAGAACCTGACGCGAGCATTGCTCTGCACCCGGAGGCCGATTCGGCTCCCCCCTACCGGGCTGTTAGCTTTGACGAGCATCAGGTCAATTTTCAATCTCTGATTGAGAAAGCTACGGATATTGTAGTGATTTTGGACAGTCGTGGAATTTTTCGCTACGTCAGCCCCTCCACCGAGGGCATTTTGGGCTATACCTCCGCTGAAACCGTGGGGCAACCGGTCGAAAACTTCGTGCATCCCGCGGATTTGCCCGCCGTCCAAGGCACGATTGCGGCGGCCCTGGCCCAACCCGGCGTGAGTCAGCGGCTTTCGGATTATCGCGTGCGCCATGGGGACGGCTCTTGGCGTTTTTTTGATGCGGTCACCACCAATTTGCTGGACGATTCGGCCGTGCGCGGCATTGTGGTGAACTGCCACGACATCACAGAACGGCGCTTGGCCGATCGGGTGTTGATTGAACGGGCCCGGCTGTCCAAGCTGGAGGCGGAGGTGGGGGCAGCCCTGGCTTCTGGGGGATCGCTGTCGGAAGTGTTGCAGCGTTGCACCCAAACGATCGCCGGGGCCCTGCAAGTGCCCTTTGTGCGGGTTTGGACCTATAACCGGGAAGCGCGGTTGCTGGAGTTGCGAGCCTCAGCCGGCCAACATTCCCTGGTGGCGGAATTTCCCACCTATATCCCGATCGGGGCTTCCCTGGTGGGGGCGATCGCCCAAAGTCGCCAACCCTACCTGACCAACTGCACCGCCACCGACCCCAACTTTGAGGCCCGCGATTGGCTCGACAGTGAGCAGGTTGTGGCCTTTGCGGGCTATCCCCTGATTGTGGATGACCAATTGGTGGGGGTGATGGCCCTGTTTGGGCGGCGGCCCATGGTGTCGGCGGAACATGGGGCCCTGGGTTGGATTGCCAGCGTCTTGGCCATGGCCATTGACCGAGCCTGGGCCCGCGAGGCCCTGATGTCGCGGCGGGAGGCGCTGCTGTTTCGGTTGGCGGGGCAAATTCGCCAATCCCTGGATGTGGAAGTGGTTTTGCAAGCGGCGGTGCAGGAGATTCGATCGCTCCTGCATGTCGATCGCTGCTTGTTTTTGAACTATTGCCCCCGGCCGGTGAACAAGGACGTGACCTTCCTAGAGCAATCCTATTGGGAAGTGGCGGCCGAGTCGGCCCAGGGCAGTCTACCGAGCTTTGTGGGCAAGCAGTTACATGGCTTGGCGGCGGGAGTTGCGCCGTTGCTGTTGCAGTGGGAAATTGTTTGCACCGATGAGGTGGTGCGGCCGGCGGCGATTACGGTGCAGGAATTTTTGGCGCAACTGTCGGCGGGGGCCGCACTGATTTTGCCGGTTCAGGGCAGCCGCACCACTTTTTTGGGAGCGGTGGCCTGTGTGGAGCATCGGGGCGATCGGGTCTGGAGCGAAAGCGAGGTAGGCCTGTTGCGGGGGGTGTGCGACCAATTGGCGATCGCCCTGGATCAAGCGGCGCTCTACACCGATGCCCAAGACAAGGCCCGCCAAGCCCGCGACCAGGCCGATCGCCTGGCCCAAGCCCTGGATGAGTTGCAGTCTACCCAAATGCAACTGTTCCAAAGCGAAAAGATGTCCAGCCTGGGGCAAATGGTGGCCGGCATTGCCCACGAAATCAACAACCCGATCGCCGTTGTCCATGGCAATTTGAAATATGCCCGACAGTATTTGGCGGAATTGCTGAGGGTGATTGACACCTATCGATCGACCTATCCCGAAGCCCACGAGGCGATCGACCAACTGTTGCGGGACATTGACTTAACCTTTGTTCGCCAAGACTTCACGAAACTCCTGGAAGCCATGGGGTTAGCAGCGGAGCGAATTCGGCAAATTGTCCTTTCCCTGCGCAACTTTGCTCGCCTCGATCGGGCAGGGATGAAACCCACCAATCTCCACGAATGCTTGGACGAAACCCTTACCCTCCTGCGCCACCGGCTGGAACCCCATGGGCGATTTGGGGGCATTCAATTGGAGATCGATCGGGGAGAACTGCCCCTGGTGACCTGCCATGGGGGCCAGATGGCCCAGGTGTTGATGAACCTCATTGGCAATGCCATTGACGCGATGGAGTCGATCGATCGACCCGCCATCTTAAAAATCAGCACCCGTCTGTTGAGCAACGGCCCCCAATCGATCGCGGAAATTGCCATTCGTGATTCGGGCTATGGGATTTCTGACGACATTCGCCCCCATCTGTTTAATCCCTTCTTCACCACCAAGCCCGTAGGTCGCGGCACGGGCTTGGGCCTGTCCATCACTTATCAAATTGTGGTGGAAAATCACGGCGGCACAATCGACTGGACTTCCGACCCGGAGTGGGGCACAGAATTCGTGATTCGGCTGCCGGTGTTGTTGCCCCTGCCGCCCAGTTGCCGCACCTGAGCGGTTGCATTTCGTCCCTTCAGCCAGCCTAACGCGGCGCTGCTGGGGCGCTTGAGGGGGTGGACGGGCTGGTGGGCGCAAGGTTCGGCGCAAAGGGGCGATCGTGCCCACCCAAGGCCCGCACGATCGACCGCGTATTTTGCGCCAGCATCTTCACGTAGCTCTCGGCCGGCCCCCCAGCCACCCCGATCGAATCCGCATAGAGCTTGTCGGGAGCCAGGGTGACCCCACTTTCCGCCGCCACCGTCTCAATCAAAGCCGGGTTAATGGTTGTTTCTGCAAAAATTGCTGGCACTTTGGCTTGGCGAATGGCCGCCGCCATCCGGGCCATGGTTTGGGCGCTGGGTTGCTCCTCAGTGCTAATGCCAATCAGGGTTCCGAGCACCGGAATCCGATAGGTTTGGGCATAGTACTGAAAAGCATCGTGGGTGGTCACCAGTCGTCGCTGGGCGGCGGGAATGGTTTGGATTTGGACACCAATCCATTGATCAAGCTGTTTGAGTTCCCCCAACAACCGATCGGCATTGGCCACAAACTCCGCCCGATCGCCCGGAGAAAGCTTGCTTAATTCATCCCGAATCGCCATCACCATCACCATTCCATTGCGGGCACTGCCCCACACATGGGGATCCGGAACCGTTGCCCCCTGCTCGGTCAAGGTGAGGGCCGGCACTCGCTCCCCGATCGCCACGGCCTTGGCTGTCTGCCCCGAAGATTGAATCAGCTTAATAATTCCCGGCTCCAGGTTATAGCCATTGTAAAAAATCCGATTTGCTCGCTCGATCGCCACCGTATCGCGCGGCACGGGTTCATAGAGGTGGGGGTCATCACCGGGTCGGAGCAAGCCCTTCACGATCACTTCATCACCCGCCACCCGTTGGGTTAAGTCCGTCAAGATCGTGTTGGTGACCACCACCGTGGGCCGATCGGGCCCGCTGGGTTGTTCTCCTAACCCACAGCCCACCAGCAAGACCCCAATCCCCAAACCGCCCAGCCATCGCCCCCAGGCAAAACCGGGGCCCCGCTGCCCGATCGAGGGCTGGCGGGTTATGTGGCGTTTTAGCGGTGATGCCAGTTGTAATTGCTGGCGTAATTGCTGGGGTAATTGGGGTAATTTCTGCCGTGGTTTTCGGGGTTCTAAGGGTCGAATCATGTGCCGTTTCTCCATTGCCATCATCAAGCCACCGCCAGCAGTCCAAGACCGGGGCCAACCCCAGCCCGAGCGCGATGTTCTTGCCCACTGGCCCGCAGCCTGGCCCCCATCAGAGCGCTGGGAGGGCTTGACGTAACTTTCATTATCATTTCATAATTTCATTCATAATCTTTTCATGATCTTTCTCGATTTGATATCGTGAGAGGCAGGTAGCTGCTAGATCGGGTTCAGGTCATTTCGCACGATTTGATCTGGACTTTTTTTGCCCATGGGCCCAACTCCAATGATGATGAGCACTCATGCGATCGAAATTGACCACTTAAATGCTGCCTATCGCGGTGTGCAGGCGCTCCTGGATGTGAGTTTGCGCATCCAGCCCGGACGGCTGACGGGCGTGGTGGGGCCCAATGGGGCGGGCAAAAGCACCCTGATGAAAGCCATGCTGGGCCTGGTGCCGATCGCAACGGGGCGGGTGGTCTATGGCGATCGCCCTTTGCAACAACAGCTCGATCGCGTGGCCTATGTGGCCCAACGATCGCAGGTGGATTTGGATTACCCGGCCACGGTTTGGGATGTGGTGTTGATGGGGCGAACGCGCAAAACGGGCTGGCTGCGGCCCTTTTCCAACACCAGCCGCCAAGCGGCCCGGGCGGCCTTGGAGCGGGTGGGCCTGTGGGAATTGCGCGATCGCCCGATCGCTCAGCTATCGGGAGGGCAACAGCAGCGGGTGTTTTTGGCACGCTCGATCGCCCAAGAAGCGGATGTGTTTTGTTTTGATGAACCCTTCGTGGGGGTCGATCGGCGCAATGAGGCCATCTTGTTTGACCTGTTTCGGGAACTGGCCCAAGACGGCAAGGTGGTGATGGTGGTGAATCATGACTTGGGCGAGTCGATTACCCATTTTGATGATTTGGTGCTGCTCAATCGCCAACTGGTGGCCGCGGGCGATCGGGCGGCGGTATTGAATGACCTAAATTTGCAACGGGCCTATGGCAGCCGGGTGAAATTTTTCCAGGAGGCCGCCTAATGGATGGGCTGCTGCAAGCCCTAGCGGAACCGCTGCAATACACCTTTTTTCAGCGATCGTTGGTGGCGGCGGTGGTGGTGGGCCTGCTTTGTGCCTGCACGGGCAGCTATCTTTTGGTGCAGCGCATGGCCCTGTTGGGCGATGCCATCAGTCATTCTCTGTTGGTGGGCTTGGCGATCGCCTTTGCCATGGGTGGCAGCTTGTTCCTAGGGGCCCTGGTAGCCGGGTTGGTGAGCGCGGCGGCCATTGACTTTATCCGCAATCGATCGCCCCTCAAGGAAGATGCGGCCATGGGCATTGTCCTTTCGGCCTTTTTCGCCCTCGGGATTGTGCTGATCACCACGATCCAAAAAGACAACAAAATCGATCTCAATCATTTCCTGTTTGGCAACCTTCTGGCGGTGACCAGCGGTGACCTGTGGGATACGGGGCTGGCGGCGGCGCTGGTGCTCGGAGCGATCGCCCTTTGCTACAAGGAACTGCACTTTTATACGTTCGATCGCCTCGGGGCCCAAGCGGCTGGCTTGCCCGTCCGTTGGCTAGATTGGGGGCTGACCACCGCGATCGCGATCACGATCGTGGCCAGCATGAAGGCGGTGGGGGTGGTGTTGGTGTTGGCCCTGTTGATTACGCCGCCAGCCACAGCCTATTTGCTCGTCCCTCGACTCCACCAAATGATGGGGCTAGGGGCCCTGTTGGGTTGTTGCTCCAGCGTGGCGGGGCTATATCTCAGTTACTTTTTCAATTTGCCTTCGGGGCCGGCGATCGTGCTGGTGGCTTCCGGGTTCTTTGTGCTGTCGCTGTTGTTTAGCCCGCGTCAGGGAGTTTTGTTTCAGGGCTGGCGGGCTAAGGCCGCGGGCCGCGCCCCGATCGATTCCAGCTCGATCGACTCAGAATCCACGAACGGAACCGATCCCTAGAAATCAACAGAAATCAACAGAAATCGGCAAAAATTGGGCGCTTAGGGGCCAGGATTCAACAGCCGGAAATCAAACCCCGTTCCCGATCGATTGCCCTCCCGCACCGTGATCAACACCAGGGGCAATGAGCGATCGCCCGTATTGGCAAAGCGCACGGAAGCGGAAGACCCCGCCGCTTGGAAGTCTGGCCGATGCAACGCAGCCTTCACAGCCGATCGCGTGGGGTCTTGGGCATCGTTCAGATCACTGCCGGAAACCGGTTTTTGGTCGGGTTTTTGAGTAATTTCCTGATTAATCGCTTGAATCAAAGCCTGGGCCGCATCGTAGGCCATCGCCGTTCGCCAATTCACATCCCCACCCCAACGACGACGCATGGCCTTGGCAAAATCCAGCGATTGGGGCAAATCTGGATGCCAGGGAATTGCCAGAATCGTGCCCTGCGCACTGGCTCCCAACTTCAACAGATCCAGTGAATAAATCGAATCGCCCCCCAACACCGGCAGCCGTCCTTGATTGGCTTCCACGATTGCCAAAGCGGACGGCAGCGTCGAACGATCGCCCAAGAGCACTAACCCTTCGCTACCCTGGCTTTGGCGTTCCCCAAACAGCACCAAGCCCTCCGTGTTGAACGATTGGGCCTGACCGATCGCCCGTTGCGCATCGATCGGCTCGGAACCCATCTCTTGCAACTGCACCTGGCCCCGGCCGTCGGCCATGAACTGTTTCACGAATTCCGTTTTCAGGGATTGGCTATAGGCGCTTTTGGGGTTGTAAAACACCGAGACCCGCGCCAGTTTCAATTGCTGACGGGCCACCATTGCCAGGGCCTGTCCCGCCTGGCGATCGCTCGGAACTGTTCGCAACACCGCATCCCCCAACCCACTGAGGGTCACCGCCGTGCTGGAAGGGGAAATCATCGGCAGCCCAGCCCGTTGATAAACCCCAGCCGCCGCCAGCGAAGTGGTGGAGCTGAAGTGGCCCACCACCCCCAACACTCGAGGATCTGCCGCTAGGGTTTCGGCCACGGCCTTGGCGGTGACCGGGTTGTTGCTGTCGTCCGCAATCACCACTCGCAATTGCCAGGCAGGTTTCGGGCCGGATCGCTCCCGATCGCCCTGATTCCACTGGGCTTGGGCCTGCGCCACTCCCCGCAGCAACTCCTTGGCCACATCGGGCAAATTAGCCGCCGGTACAACCACGGCGATCGTCCGTTGCGGAGCCTCCCGCGCCAGCCAATTATTCAAATAAATCAGGGCTTCCGGATCGTTGGGCCGCTGTTGCAGACTTTTGCGCAACAGGGCGATCGCCTGGGTCGAATTCCCAGCTTGCCCCGCCGCAGTCGCCGCCAACTTGTCGGGCGAGTCTGCCAACAAAGCCTGCTCGCCACTGCTCAAGGACGGGGCCGGCCCCCCTTGAGGATTCGTAGTTGGCGGGGTCTGGCCCTCGTTGCCCAAAAGACCGTTCGATCGCACCAACCAATAGCCCCCGCCCAGCAGGGCCAAGGACATGAACAGGGCCGTAATCAGTAATGGGGCATCTTGGGAGCGACGACTCATGGGCAAAACCGCGATGGCTGGATCAACAGGTCACCCCACAGCCAATCAATCAAAACAATGACCCGATCAACAACAACCCGATCAACAATGACCCGATCAACAATGACCCGATACGGCAGTCCTTTGTTTTGACCATTTCTGTTTTGACCCATGGCTGTTGCCAGTCTTCGATCGATGGGTTCGCCCAATCATTCGCGCCAATCGCTCGATCGGAAAGCCTGTGCGATCTGTTTGTCCGATTTGTCCGATTTGTCCGATCAAAAACTGGGGCAGGAAGGATGAACCTTTGCCCCAGTTTATGCGGAACTTCGCGGTTTCTGACGGACGATCGCCTTAGCTTTCGATTAGCCTGCTCATTTGATTTTTGAAGGTGCTGGCTAGCTTAATCTTCCGCAAAAATGTACTTGTACAGATCCTTGGGATCCGGTTCAGGGCTGTCGAGGGCAAATTTCACCGCATCGTTCACATGCTCTTGGATCCGGCGATCGATCTCCTTCAGTTCCTCTGCCTGAACCAATCCTTCACCAAGCAGGTGATCGGCCAAGCGAGTGATCGGATCGCGCTTACTCCAAACTTCCTTTTCCTCCTTCGCCCGCAGTTCATCGGGATCGGCCAAGGAGTGGCCCCGGAAACGATAGGTCAAGGCTTCAATGACCGTGGGGCCTTCGCCAGCGCGGGCCCGGGCGATCGCCTCTTGGGCCACACCGCGCACCGCCAACACATCCATCCCGTCCACTTCTACGCCGGGCATCCCGAACGCAGGGCCTTTTTTGTAGATTTCGGGTACTGAGGTGGCACGTTCGTGGGCCATCCCGATCGCCCACTTATTGTTCTCAATGACATAGATCACCGGCAGCTTCCAAAGGGCCGCCATGTTCAAGCATTCAAAGAACTGGCCATTGTTCGCGGCTCCATCCCCAAAGAAGCAAACGGTCACCCCGTCGGAACTGGGGTCATTCATGGCTTCTCGTCGATACTTGCTTTGGAAGGCCACACCCGTCGCCACCGGAATTCCTTCCGACACAAAGGCATAGCCCCCCAGCAGGCGGTGCGGCTCCGAGAACAAGTGCATGGAACCGCCACGGCCCTTGCTGCAACCCGTCACCTTACCAAACAGCTCTGACATCACTTCCCGAGCAGGCACACCAGCACTCAGGGCATGAACGTGATCGCGGTAGGTGCTACACACGTAATCATTGGCATCGCGGCGCAAAGCCCGAATCACCCCCGTCGAAACGGCTTCTTGGCCGTTGTAGAGGTGAACGAAGCCAAACATTTTGCCGCGATAGTACATCTCGGCGCACTTGTCTTCAAAAAGGCGACCCAGCACCATGTCTTCGTAGAGCATAAGCCCTTCTTCGCGGGTGACGGTGGCGCGGGTGGTCGGGGTTGCGGGAAGTACGCGTTCTTGTACCATTTCGCTGGTGCTGGGGTTGCGGGCTGAGTCGGTCAATTCAGAGGGTTCGGATTGCCTGGGCAAGGGTGGCGGCGATCAATTGCGCCATTTCACCGGTTGCGCGGCTAATTGTTGGGAAATCCAGTTCAACATAGTACCGGACTTTGGCAGTCCCCGCGCGGTTGGGCGATCGCGGCATTGTGAAATACAGGATGGGGATGCATGAAATTGGGGGAACAGTTTGCGATCTCAAACGCAATCACGGATCATCACGCCGAGTGTCAGCAAGCCGCACCCCTGCTCGAAGTGCTGGCCGATCGCGCGGGCCGTCGATCGGGGCGGTTTCATGTGCCGGGTCATAAGGGCCGGGCGATCGACCCGCTGTTGGCGGATGCTTGGGGCGACTGCTGGGCCTGGGATTTAACAGAACTGGATGGGTTAGATAATTGGGCGGCTCCCCAGGGCGCGATCGCGGCGGCCGAAGCGTTGGCGGCCGATTGCTTTGGGGCGGGCCTCACTCGATTTTTGGTGAATGGGGCCACGAGCGGACTGGTGGCGGCGATCGGGACAGTTTGCCAAGATGGCGACTCGCTGATTGTGGCTCGCAATGCCCATCAATCTGTTTTGGCAGGTTTGATTCTTGCGGGGGCGCGGCCCTGCTGGGTTTGGCCAACGGTCGATCGGGAATGGCAGATGCCCACGGTGGTGACTCCCGAGGCGATCGCCCAAGCCCTGGCGACCTATCCCCAAGCGAAGGCGGTGCTACTGGTGTCACCGACCTATCACGGTTGGGTTTCGGATTTGCCCGCGATCGCCCAACTAACTCGATCGCACGGTATTCCTTTAATTGTCGATGCGGCCCACGGGGCCCACTTTGGGCTGCATCCGGAACTCCCGATCGCTCCCTTGGCGGCCGGCGCTGACTTGGTGGTGGCTTCGGCTCACAAAACCCTTGGTTCCTTAACCCAATCGGCGCTGCTTCATCTACACTCCCAGGCTTTGATTGATCGCGATCGGCTGAATCAAGTGTTGCGATGGGTCACTTCCAGCAGCCCCAGCTACTTGCTGATGGCTAGCTTGGACGCGGCTCGGCGGCGGGCGGCGCTGTGGGGTCAAGTTGATTGGGGCCAAACGTTGGTGCGGGTCGATCGGGTGCGATCGCAGTTGGCGGGCGATCGGGCGGTTCGGGTGCTTTCGGGGCCAAATCTGGATCGATCGCGCTTGACCGTTCACTTGGCTGGCTGGAATGGTTACCAGGCCGATGAAGCGTTAGACCAAGATTGGGGCATCACCGCCGAACTCAGCAGCCCCCAGCACTTAACCTTTGTTTGGACACCGGCCAACACTGACCAGGAAGCCGATCGCTTGGTGGCGGCTTTGGGGGCCCTGGCGCGATCGCCCCAAATAGCTCCCGATCGGGGGCTGGATGCCATTGCCGGGTTACTTGCGCCTCCCAGTCCGGCCCCGCTGACCCCGCGCCAGGCCAGCCAGCGCCCCACCGAGGCGATCGACCTTAACCGGGCGATCGGGCGCATTGCCGCTGAGTGGATCTGTCCCTATCCACCGGGAGTTCCCACAATCGTGCCTGGAGAAGTCATCACTGCCGAGGCGATCGGCCAAATTCAGCAAACCCTGACCCTCGGCGGCGACTGCACCGGCTGTGCTGACCCCGGCGTTCAACAATGTCTTGTCCTCATCTCAGCCGATCGCTAGCGATCAGCTCCTTGAAAAGTTCCCAAGGAAAAATTCCCAAAAAACAAGGTGGAGCCAGCGACAACACTGGCTCCACCCAAGGCTATCCATTTTCGCAATGGACTGCGCTAGCCTTGATTAGTTGCAATCCTTGGTAGAGTCGCTAGCCAACTTGGTAGCGGCACTAGCAGCTTCATTTTCCTTAGCCGTGATGCACAGGATAGCCTTGGCTTGTTGGTCTTCCAGCTTCACCACGCCCTTGAAGCTCTTCAGGGAAGCTTGCAGCTTGTCAGCGGTGCTGGTTGCTTCCGTGTCGGTACCAACGGTCTTGTACTCGAAGTTATCGGTTTTTTCCTTGATACCAGCGTTCAGGGTCTTCAGGTCAGCAGCAAACTTACCTTGTTCCACGTAGTAAGCCTGTTGAGCACGGTTGAGCGAACCAACATAGGTGCTACCTTCCGACTGACGAGCCTTAGCGGCTTGGTTGAGGAAGGAGGGCAGAGCGATCGCCGCCAGAATACCGATGATGATGATTACAACCAGCAGTTCAATCAGGGTGAAGCCTTCTTCGCTGTTGCGGCGCTGGGCGAGGTGTTGGATCAGCTTGGCTTTGAATTCAGCTTTCATCTAGGATAGTCTCCTCGAGAGTCGGGGGAGGAAGGTTGGGAAGGTGGGGATTTTGTTCCCCTCATGCTTGCAACTTACCCAGGTTACTGGGGATTCATATCAACCGCAGCAGAATTTTTTTGGGGTCAAGGGAAAAAGCCTGAAACCCCTTGCCAAACAAGCATGATCGAGCATCAACTCCAAGAAATTTTTAGGTGGCTTTTGGATCAGGATCATGATTTCCACGATCCTGACGGGCGAGCGGAGCACCTGTTCAGCACCATGTTGCGGAGTGCCAAAGGAATGCCTTTTTAGGGATTCTGGATCGACTCTAGGCCTCAGTGGACTCTAGGAAGATGTAGCCGAAGGTTTCCAAGTCCCGCAAGAAGCTGCAAACCGCTTGGGTGGCACTGGCGCGATCGACTGGCGATCGATCGACTGGGTTCAGGGGCCGCACCCGCATGAACCGATCGATCAGTTGCGTAATCGGTTGGGGGCCCGTCAACAGCGGAACCAACACAGGCACTAGGCTGGCACTGGCCGCTGCGATGCCTTCCGGCCGCCGCAAAAATTTCGCGAAGTTCAGGGGCTTGAGGTAGCGGCAGGATTCCACGAGGGCGGTTTCAAATTCTGGATTGTTCAGGAGTGGGTGCAGCACCGCTTGGGTGCGATCGGGCTGCTGGACCAACTGCTCAACCGTGGGCGATTGCGGCGGTTCTGCCATGGTTTTTGGCGTACAGAATATGTCAATCAATCGGTTGCGGCTAACCAACAGATCGTGCCAATACATTTGTTCACGACAACTGATTTGCGCAAATCGCGATCGCAGTTCCTCGGGAAATTGCTCCAGATCCAGCATGGTTTTCACTGCCCAATCCTGGGGTTCCACCGGGGCAATGACCTGTAAGTTTGCACCATCAACTAGGTCAAACACCTCCGGCACTGAAAATCCCCGATCGCCGTGGAGCATGAAATTAAAAGCCAAGATCCGCTCGCGAATATCAGGATTGTCGGTGTCATTGCGATCCCACATTTTCCGCACATCCACATTGCGCGGATTCAGGGACAACACAATGGATTCCACCAGAGCCATGGTGGTTTTTTCATCCCGATCAGGTGTAATTGCGCCCACATCACGCAAAAATTCCTGGGCACAAAGCACAGGAATTCGAGTGTTGAAGCTATGCAAATTCACTCGCAAAATACCCGTTGGTTTCAGCACGCTGGCCATCAACCGCAAACTAGCGAGGGGATCTTCCAACAGGTACAGCACCTCATCGCAGTTGATGTAGTCAAATTGCTGATTGAGGCTAGGAAGCTGATCGATATTGAGGGTTAAAAACTTGGCCCGATCGAGCAAATCAAACCGCCGAAACCGCTCGATCGCCACGTCGATCGAAGCCGGAGAAAGATCAATGCCGGTAATGGTTGTTCCCGGGTTCAGATGAGCCAACATCAACCCCTTAAAGCCGCTGCCGCAACCCACATCGAGAATCTGCATTCCTTCGGAGCTGACCGATCGGCGATCGCGGGCATAGAATGCGGTGGCCAAGGAGTGAGCATGAAATTCATCGGGCTGACTATCAGGAGCCGTTTCGATCGGTTCGCGAGGATAAGGCGTTTGGTCAAACTGTCGCTGAATCCAGGCTTCTCGTTCAGCGGAAGATTCAAAATTCATGGCAAATCAGGGCTTCCAATCAGGGCTGCGAAATCAATCAATTCGATTCAATTGGATTCAATCTGGCTTGACTTGAATCTGACTTGAATCTGGCTTGAGTTTGGTTTGAATTTGATTTGACTCGGATTAATTTGGCTTTACTCCGTTCGAGTTCTCGTGAATTTTCAAAAAACTCGCGCCAAGTCAAGTTAATTCGTCAATTCGTCAGTTCAATTCACCAATTAATTCAGTTCAATTCAGGCAAGTTCAACTCAAGCGAGTTCAACCAACAAATAACCCGCTTGACCCAATTCCGAGAGCAGATAACGCAAGGATGCTTCCACTTCCGATCGCGCAATGGGTTCCAAGGTTACTGGATCCACAGGGCGCAATTGTTGCAGCGAATCTGCGAGTTGCGTAAAGGTTTTCATCCCTTCCAACAGGGGCAACAACCCAAGGGCGATCGCGCTGCTGACCGACTCCCAACCCCAGTTCAGAGACAAGTGTTGACTCAACTTTAAATCAGTGCCCTTTAAAACCACGTTTTTGAGGTCTGCGGCAAATTCTGGCGTATCTAACTGCGGGTGAAGCGCGGCTCGGGATTGATGCCAATCTTCTGGTTCCCAATCGCTGAGGGCTGTCCAGGGTTGCGCCGCGTCGGGATGACCACACCAGAAATCTAAAAGTCGATGGTTCGATCGAATCAAGTCAAAAAAGTGTAGTTGATCGGAAATCGGCGCTTCCGACAAGCCAAAAGCGATCGAAATGGGCATATTCTCTGGGTCTTTGAACAGATCCGTCACTTCCCAGGACTGCCAATCGGTCATGCTAATAAATTCCAGACCGGAGCGATCGATATAGTCAAAAAGCTGCGGAATGGTAAATCCCCGATCACGCTGAAACAACAGGTTCATCATCACCCGCTGTTCATCCTTCATTTTCCCAGAATCCCAAATTCGCATTTTCAGGAGTACTGTATCTTTCAAAGACTCCATCAATTCGGTCAGAATTCCCATTTCCAGCTCGCCAGGATTGTCATCCATCAACCCAATCAGGTGAGCCAAGCTTTGGGCCTTGAAATAGTCAAATCGCTGATAAAGACTATGGAGATTGGAACGAATAATGCCATCGGGTTTCAAGACGGCTTTCATGGCCGCCAACCCATCGGCAGGATCCGGTTGCAGATATAGCAATTCATCGCAGTTAATGTAGTCAAATTCCATGCCTAATTGCGGCAATTCTTCCATTGCCAATGCATGAAATTCCACGCGATCGCCCAATCCATGATGCTCCAAGCGCTTTTGGGCCAAGTCCACGGAAGCGGGCGACAAGTCCACCCCCACAATGCGCGCACCGGGGTTGGCCAAAGCCATGCTCAACACGCCATATCCACTGCCACAGCCCACATCCAGCATCAACCGCCCTTCGGTGTTGGCAATTTTTTGGTTGCGACGATAGTAGGCGGTGCGGAAATCGTGCCAGTAGGTATGGGTTTCGGCCGGTAAGCGATCGAGCGGAATGCGGGGATAGGGGGCGCGATCGAACTGGGCCCGCACCTTGGCAAGGGGATCCTCAAGCGGATCGTCAGCGGGGTTCGTGGGAGAAGGCAAGAGGGATGGCTCGGTCATGCGGGGGTTGACGAATAGTTGTCCTAACGCAAGGGTGGGAAGACCCAACGGCAAGGGCGGGTTAGAATCTTGACGGGGCCATGGATTGGCCGTGGTCAAGCGGTTGCCGAGGCTACCTTGGCCATATTGCCCCATTTCGATCCCGAAGCGATCGCCCCAAATCCGCTACCTGCCGCCCGATCGCCGATCCGTTTTAACAGTTGGTTTCACAAATTGTTTAACAAGTTGTTTAGCGATTGGCTGCACAATCGGCTCAGCAATCGGCTCAGCAATCGGCTTCACCATGGATTTCACCATGGGCTGAAAACTTTTGAACGGCTTGTCCTGCCATCTTCTCCAACACCATTTCCCACACCGTCAGTCGCAACCCTATGAGCATTGAACAGCATTCCCAGCCAACGGACGATCGCGCCGCTGTGGCCAACTCGTTGGATGAAATGCTAGAGGCGCTGAATTTGGGAATTCCGACGGCTCCCGACGATTTTCGATCAGGCTTTGTGGGAATTGTGGGGCGGCCAAATGTGGGCAAGTCCACGCTGATGAATGGTTTGGTGGGGCAAAAGGTGGCCATTGTCTCCCCGATCGCCCAAACCACTCGCAACCGACTGCGGGGCATCCTGACCCGGGATGATGCGCAAATTGTGTTTGTAGACACGCCCGGCATTCATAAGCCCCACCACGAATTGGGCAAAGTGTTGGTGGCCAATGCACGCATGGCCATCCATTCGGCAGATTTGCTGCTGTTTGTGGTGGATGGGTCGGTGGAAGCAGGCGGGGGCGATCGCTTCGTGGCCGAGTGGCTGGCCCAAGCGCCCGTGCCGGTGGTTTTGGGGCTGAACAAAATTGATCTGCAAACGGATCCGACGGTGGAAGAGTCCTACGCAGCCTTGGCGGCCGATCGGGGTTGGCCGATCGTGCGGTTTTCGGCGCTCCAGGGCGAAGGGACGGAAGAACTATTGCAGGCGCTGATCGATCGACTGCCGCCGGGCCCGTTTTATTACCCCCCGGAATTGGTGACCGATCGCCCCGAACGATTCATTATGGGTGAGCTAATTCGCGAGCAAATTTTGCTCCATGCCCGGGACGAAATTCCCCATTCCGTGGCGGTGGAAATCGATCGGGTGGAGGAAACCCCGAAAATTACCCGCGTATTAGCCACCATTCACATTGAACGGGCCAGCCAAAAGGCAATCTTGATCGGCAAAGGTGGTTCCATGCTGAAGGCGATCGGCACGGCAGCCCGTGAACAAATTCAAAAGCTAATTGATGGCAAGGTTTACCTGGAGTTGTACGTGAAGCTGCAACCCAAATGGCGGCGATCGCCCGCTCGCCTGGCCGATTTGGGTTACCGAATTGAGGAAGATTAGGCGACAAACCCGCAAGACGTTAGCCGCGAGCGATTAGTTATTAATAAATTTCTCGAAAACTTCCCCAAAATCCTTGCGCACATAGGACTCATGGGCCAGCTTTAACCAATTGAATGCATATTGGTTAATTGCCTTGAATTGCTCTTCCGCCGTTGAAGTGCTGGTCGATCGGCTGATGGTGGTGGCCGCCGTGTTCAAACTGGTTTGTGCATAGCCGTGGAACGCAGTATTTTCCTGCTGAATTAAGGCAATTTTCAGCAGGGCCTTATACAAGTCCTTGAGTTCGTGAATATGGACTTTGGCCACATCGATCGAGTAATGCTGGTTGCCCATGGAAAACTTAATTTCCACATCCCGATCGAGCGTTCCCGCCGTTTCCAAAGTCACATGGGAAATGGCATGGTGGGCATAGTTAAAGCGCCGCAAAGTGCGTTTTTTGCTGACAGCCGATGTGCCATCCACATGGATCAGCGCCAAGTTGGTGAAGCAATATTCATCCATCTTGGACTTAATTAAAAAATAGATTTTCTCGCCTTCTTCATTGATGATGTAGTCGTCCGCATCAACCTTGCCGTAATCCTGGGGACGAATCACCACCCCAATATCACTGAGACCCAAGGCATCCGAAGCCAAACTCTTAAACATGGGAATCACCAATTGTTGATTAGCCCTAGCCCAGCATTGCCCAGCCCAGCATTACTTTGCCCAACCTTGCCAGGCTGACTTGAGTAACCATTTTGAGGCTAGCCCGGCCAGCCAGTATAACAATCGGATTTTGTTGGTTGCCAGGGGCGATCAACTCTCAGGCTAGTAGCGTGGCTGCCTTAATTCGCTGGGTTAAATGATATGGCTGTTACCGTCACCTGATCGTTAAGCAGCAAGATGCTCAAGCCCCTTGTTACCACGACTGGCTCCGCAACTTTGACCCAATATTTGACCCAATATATTAAGCCTGTCGCACTACTAGGCTTTGGGCTGTTCCTAGGCCACTAATCGCACAAATTTCTTTTTTCCCACTTGCAGCACTTTGCCCAACAAATCCGCCGCCGATTCAAACTTTTGGTTCACATCCGCCAGCTTTTCGCCATCCAGTTTCACACCACCCCCTTGAATTTGGCGACGGGCTTCGCTACTGGTGGTGCATAACTTTGTGGCACTCAAAAGATAGAAAATTGGAGCCGGAAATTCCACCTGAGCCAAGGAAAATTCCGGTACATTTTCCGCGCCGCCACCGCCCGACACCAAATTCATGGCATCTTTTTGGGCTTGCAGGGCGATCGCCTCGCCATGGATTTGTTGGGTAATTTCCAGGGCCAACAATTTTTGGCGATCGCGAGGATTTTCGGGCAACTGATCCAACGGTAAATCCGTCATCAGTTCAAAGTAGGTTTCCAGTTGCGCATCGGCCACCTTTTCCAGCTTGGAATACATGGTGAGCGGGTCTTCTCGCAGGGCCACATAGTTCCCCAAGGATTTGGACATTTTTTGCACCCCATCTGTCCCGATCAAGATGGGCGTGAGCAATCCAAATTGCGGTTTTTGACCAAAGTGGCGCTGCAAATCTCGCCCTACGGCTAGGTTGAACTTTTGGTCTGTGCCACCCAGTTCCACATCCGCCCGCACGGCCACGGAGTCGTAGCCCTGCATCAACGGATAGAGAAATTCATGCAAAAAGATGGGGCTTTCCTGCTGATAGCGCTCCGCAAATCCTTCCTTGGCCAACATTTGGCCAACGGTCATGGTGCTGAGGAGTTCCAGGATTTTGCCTAAGTCCAGCTTGGCTAACCACTCGGAGTTGTAGCGCACCTCCAGGCGGCCAGGCGTTTCAAAATCCAGGATCGATCGCACCTGTTCCAAATAGGTTTCCGCGTTGGCCTGCACTTGCGCTTCGGTCAGTTGCTTGCGCACTTCCGATTTACCGGTGGGGTCGCCAATGCGAGCCGTGAAATCGCCAATAATCAGGACGGCGGTGTGGCCTGCATCCTGGAAGGCGCGCAATTTGCGAACAGGAATGCTGTGCCCCAGGTGAATCTCGCTGCCGGTGGGGTCAATGCCGAGCTTGACGCGTAAGGGGCGATCGGTCGTGGCCAGCAACCGCTCTAGGTTCTGGGTCGGATCCGCTGAGTCGGGTTGGTTGGGAAAAATATCAGCGGTTCCGCGATGGAGCCAATCGAAGTTAGACGCTGCCATAACTGGTGCGCTCAATTCGCTATAGGGATTGAATAGGGGTTGACAATCGAGGCTCAAAGATTTCAATGAGCTGATCAAAAGAGCCTCTGACGAGGATTGAACTCGTGACCTCACCCTTACCAAGGGTGCGCTCTACCACTGAGCTACAGAGGCGGGGTGGTGGGCCGAGCTGGATTTGAACCAGCGTAGGCATAGCCAACGGATTTACAGTCCGTCCCCATTAACCACTCGGGCATCGACCCGCTTCCACCACGGGAGATAACAATAGCACAAGGATCGAAAATTCCCAATAGGCAGCCCAAAAATCTTTTAAATTTTTTTGAGGAAGCGCTTGGCCCGGCTAGGGCGGGATGTTGGGCAACGCTGGGGTCAAAAATTGGGGACGATCGGGAGGCCGCTGGGGCGATCGCCGGGTGTGGAGATTTCGCCGGGCGGCGGCTCCCGCAGTTCGCCAAATCCCTTTCATAATGAATATAGTTAGCGCGTTCTGAGTAGCAACCTGTGCAACTTGAGTCTCAGCCTGATACCCAGCGATCGAATGCGGGTCGATCAGGCACGGCCCAGCGATCCCCATCAAGTGCCCCGGCTGCTGATTCGGACTCTGGATCTGCCCCCCCAGCCTCACCCTCGGCACTCCAGGAGCTGAACCAATGGGAGCAGCGATCGCGCCGTTTGTTTTGGCCTTTGTTGGGGGTGGCAGCCACGGCCATCTTGGGAGCCGCCGGTTGGAGTCTGTGGCAATTGCGCAAGCCAGCGGATCCGGCGGTTGATCCCTTGGCCAAGCTGACCGTTCCGGTCACCTCCGCTGATTTGACGGTCAAGATTGATGCAAGCGGCACTATCCGCCCGATCCAAACCGTGAACCTGAGTCCCAAAACCTCTGGACGACTGCTGGAGTTGTATGTGGAACAGGGAGATGCGGTGCAAAAGGGCCAAGTGATTGCCCGGATGGATGATGCGGAGCTACAGGCGCAACTGGCACGGGCCCAGGCCGGCTTGGCGCGGGCCCAGGCAAGGCTGGCGGAGGCCCAAACCGGCAACCGACCGGAAGAAATTGCAGAGGCGGAAGCTCGCGTTAATCGATCGCGCGCGGATGTGGTGAGTGCCCAGGCGCGGCTTGATTTGGCACGGGAACGACTGGAACGCAACCGATCGCTGGCGGAAGCGGGAGTGATTGAGCGTGATCGCCTGGATGGGTTTGAGCAAGAGGCCCGCAGCGCCAAGGCGGATGTCGATCGAGCCAAGGCGGCGTTGGTGGAATCCCAAAAGGGGCGCGATCGAATTCGGAACGGTTCCCGGATTGAGGACATCGCCGCCGCCCGGGCCGATGTGGCCGAAGCCCGCGCCCAAATGACCCTGGTCCAAACGCAATTGAATGACACCGTGGTGCGTGCGCCCTTTGCCGGATTCATCTCCCAAAAGTATGCAGAACCCGGCTCCTTCGTGACCCCCACCACGTCCGCTTCCTCCGGCAGTGGGGCAACTTCCACCTCGATCGCGGCTCTGGCCAGCGGGTTGGAGGTGTTGGCTCGGGTTCCGGAAGTGGACATTGGGCAAATCAGATTGGGGCAAACGGTGGAAATTACGGCCGATGCCTATCCCGATCGGGTCTTTCGGGGGCGGGTGAAGCTGGTGGCTCCGGAGGCGGTTCGGGAGCGCGATGTTACCTCCTTTGAAGTGCGCGTGGCAATTCTGTCAGGGCAGGAGGTGTTGCGATCGGGCATGAATGTGGATTTGGTCTTTGTGGGCGATCGCCTGCCCCAAGCCGTGGTTGTGCCGACGGTGGCTGTGGTGACCGATCGCGGCCGCACGGGCGTTTTAGTCCCCAATGCCACCCAAAAGCCGGAGTTTCGCGCGGTGGTTTTGGGTCCCACCTTGGGCAACCAGGTGCAGGTGCTCCAAGGCATTAAACCGGGCGATCGGGTTTTCACGGATTTGCCCCCAGGGCAGACCCTCGACAGCATCTTGAACAACAAGGCGAAACCTGGCGATGGGCGATCGGCTAATCCCTAGGAGCGCAGTCAGTTTCAAAGGGCGATCGGCTCATGCATATTCCCAAACGCGGTAAACATAAGGTCTTCATCGGCATGGCTCCCGGTGTTGGCAAAACTTACCGCATGTTGGAAGAAGGCCAGCAATTAAAGGCAGAGGGCGTGGATGTGGTGATTGGGTTATTGGAAACCCACGGCCGCAAAGAAACCGCCGACAAAGCGATCGGGTTGGAGGTGGTTCCCCCTGCCCAAATTGCTTATCAAAATCGATTGCTGCCGGAAATGGATGTGGCCGCCATTTGCGATCGCCAGCCCCAGTTGGTGTTAATTGATGAGCTGGCCCATACCAATGTGCCCACGAGCGATCGCCCCAAGCGCTATCAAGATGTGGAGCTGATTTTGGCGGCGGGAATTGATGTGTTTTCCACGCTGAATATTCAGCATTTAGAAAGCCTCAATGATCTCGTGACTCAAATTACCGGTGTGGTGATTCGAGAACGCTTGCCCGATCGAATCCTTGAGGAAGCGAATGAGGTCGTGGTGATTGATGTCACCCTTGAAACCTTAGAAGAACGCCTACAGGACGGGAAGGTTTATGCCCTGGATAAAATTCCCCAAGCGTTGACCAATTTCTTTCAGCGTCGCCACCTGATTGCTCTGCGAGAATTGGCATTGCGGGAAGTGGCCGACAATGTTGAAGAACAGGCGATCGACCAGGATCCCAGCACTCCGTTTTGTAACATTCATGAGCGCGTGTTGGTCTGTGTTTCAACCTACGAAGGATCGATGCGCCTATTACGACGGGCAGCGCGTTTGGCGAGCTATATGAATGCGCCCTTGTATGGCTTATTTGTTTGTCCGCCCGATCGGTTTTTAAGCAAAAGCGAAGCTCTCCAAATTGAGGGCTGTCAGCGACTTTGTGAGGAGTTTGGGGGAGAGTTTTTACAAGTTCAAGCGTCCAACATTCCCCAGGCGATCGCCAAAGTGGCCAGAGATTATCGAATTACACAAATTGTGCTGGGCGAAACTCGTCGCTCGCGATGGCAATTATTCCTGCGCGGTTCTTTAACCTACCGATTGATGAATCTCCTAACGGAGCAGTCAGTGGATTTGCACATCATGAGTCATGACGGCCGCGCCCCACGATCTCAGAATTCTGCTGAGTCTTGATCAATAGACCTCTTGCATCAATCACGATTTTGATCCTAAATCCCTTTCTAAGATTACTGATTGACTGACAAAACGCTCAAATGCTTGGTTCTCCGGTAGGTTGGGTTGAGCTTTGCGAAACCCAACTTGATCACTACGAACCTTGCTGTTGTTGGGTTTCGTGCCTCAACCCAACCTACAAAATGATCGTTGATCGGCCGATCTGGAGGAAAGGGGTTTTCGTGAAAGAGGTCTAATATTTTCCAAGGGGTTTCCGGTTTTCAGCACGGGAATTTTTGGGCAATTTTCCCGGTCACGAATTTCCCACAGGGCCGCTGGGTTGGGGCTAATTTTTGGGAAAACTACGACTCGTTTCCTCAGAAATATCTTCGGTAATTAGAATTTCTTGATCAATGACGCGAAACACCAACCGCTGATTAGCCACACTGTTCAGGGGCTGATCGCGAGCCAGCGCCGACTGAAACAGAGTGCAGGTCACCACCGCTTGGGAGCGATCGGGCGAAATCTCAATCACCAAATCTTCGTAGCGAACGGCGGTCATGCGCATTTGGGGATAGGCTAGCTCCAGCAAATCTCGAATTTGTTGGCGACCGTCAAGCCGAATAATTTGAGATCCTCCGGCGAGGTTCACCGTTGCCCGAATTGCCGCATTGGGTGCATAGAAGCTGACGATCGCCTCAATATCTTGGTTTTTGATGGCGGCCAGCAGCCCTTCCAAGCGCGATCGAATCTGATTTTCGGTCAACTCCACTGGTGGACGCATCCGGGGTGGCGTTCGGGGTGGCGTTCGGGGCGGCACCCGGGGGCGCTCCGGTTGGGTCTTGGCCTGGTGGGGCTGAGTGAGGGTGGCGGCCAGCGACTGCGGGCAAGCCATGGCTCCGGTTCCGATCGCGCCAATTACAGCACTGAAGATCGCCACTCGCAACCGCCGCCATACCTGTGCCATGCTTGGATCCATCATCAAAGTTCCTTCCCCTTGAATCGTTGTTAGCGTCTAGTTTGGGATCTAGTCGTTTGGGATCTAGTCGTTTGGGATCTAGATTTTTGGGTTTAGTTGAATTGAGTTGAGTTGAATTGAGTTGAGTTGAGTTCCACCACCCCTTGCTGCAACGGCCATCGTAGGTTCGATCGCCCATGAGTCGTCCTCCCGAAATCGATCGCGTGATCGAAGCCTTTAAAAACAAGGACTATCGCACCGCCGCCCGGTTGCTGAATCCACTGCTCACCAGCCACCCGCACGATCCTTGGGTGCAACTCTATGCGGCGCGGCTCCATGAGCTGGCGGGGCGACCGGCAGTGGCGGAACCCATTTATCGAGAACTGCTGAGAAACACAACCAACCCCAATCCCAAGATTTTGGCCCAAGCTCGCCAGGGGTTACAGCGCTTGGAAACGGCCGATCGCACCCAACGCCAAGCCGCCATCACCCAAGCCCGAGCCGCCGCCAGCCAAGCCACCCATCAAGGCAAGAACCAGGGCGATCGCCCCCAAAAACCAGCCCACGGCATTTTAATTTTGGAACCGATCGCCTCAAACGATCGCCTGGAAGCAGCAAAACAATTTGCCCGCATTTTTGACTTAGATCCCTATACCGCCCGGATGCAGTTGCCCAGCCGCGATTGGCGACTCTATCGCACCGGCCTCTTGGGAGAACTGCAAGTCTATGCGGAAGCCCTCCAATCGCACCAAATTCCCTGCTTTTGTGTGGATGAAAAAGCGGTACAAGCCGTCAAAACTTTCACCATCAAGCATTTCCAATCCGTTGATCCAGACCCGATCGTGATTTGCGAAAACGATCAACACCAGTTGGGAACCTTGGCTTTCCGGTGGGCAGAGGTGAGCCAGCGCGTGTTAGGAGCCGTGCCCGTGGTGGAATCGGTGATTGATTTGAATGCGCGCGGCCAAATTGTGCGCCGAGATCAAACCCAAGATTGGGTTCCTCTCTTGGATTTGCATTTACCCGATCGGGGCTGCATTTTGCGCCTTTGCGAAAGTGCCTATCAGTTCGATCGGGGCGTGGCCTTTGCGCCCATGGGATTCTCGCCCAACTCCTTTGTGCAGGAATTAGATGACGGTCGCCCCACCCGGCGCACCCAATGGAACGCCCTCGTGACCTTTGTGGCTCAACAAACCCCGATCGCTCGGGTATTTGATCGGTTCACCGGTTTTGCGGAAACAGCCTTGGATTACCGAGAATTGCTCGATCGGCTCAATCCCCAAATCCCTGTTCCTCGTCGCAACGCGCAGCCCATGCGCGAAGATGCCGCCTTCGCCCTTTACAGCCGCGTCAGCTTCTGTCGTCCTAACTCTCCGATTCGCTAGTCGGCTCACCTTGAAAACGATTGCCTCGCTCCGAGAAATCCTCCGGGCGTAAATTGGCGAGAAAGTCCCGAAAAGCGGCTTGCTCAGCCTCGTCCGCGTCCCGATCGACCGGCACCGAAGCATCGGCAATCACCTCCTCCATCACCCAAATGGGGCTATCGGTGCGCAGAGCCAGGGCGATCGCATCGCTTGGGCGCGCATCAATATCCTTCTGCACATCCCCTTGCCGTACACAGAGCACCGCATAGAACGTGCCATCTTGCAGCGAATGGACAATCACCTTCTCCAGGGTCATTTCCCAAGCCTGGAGCAGATTCGCCATCAAATCGTGAGTGAGCGGGCGCGGCGGTGGCCGATCCTCCATGGCACTGATGATCGCCTTGGCTTGATCCGGCCCAATGTAGATCGGGAGGGCACGCCGATCGGCCGTATCTCGAAGCAACACGATCGGCGTGCGGCTCGCCGCATCCAATGCAATTCCCGCAACCTTCATTTCCACCATAGACCCAGCATCCGTAGCATCCGTGAGCGATTGACCGGTATTCGCCTTCAAGCCTGTTCTCAGTATGCCCTGCCAATCGGCGGGATTACGGAAAAAACCCGCAGAAAAACAAACAGGGGCGAGTCAACCTCACCCCTGCTGCTCATTCAAAATGACCACTTTAGCCGCTAACGATCTCGATCGCGCCAGCTAGCTCCCGCCGCGACTTAGTAGCGGCTCAGGTTAGGACGGTGCACAATGAAGCCCACCGATTGGCACTGCTTGATGTTGTCGAAGCCCACAACACGGATGTAGCAGTTGCCATATTCCGAGCGGCAAGCTTGCACTTCGGTCAACACTTCTTGCACCGAACGCGCGTTGAACAGGGGCAACTTCCACATCGTCCAGTAGTACACCTCGGGATCCGAGTTCTCGTTGAACTCAACACCGGGGATGTAGCCCTGGTCGATCATGTACTGGATTTGCTTGGCGATCTGTTGGTCGCTGAGGGGAGGCAGATACGAGAAGGTCTCAAAACGACGCTCTTTGGGCAGAGTCTTCATGCCAGTTGTCTCCAAACGGGGCGAAGAGAAAAAACTTCAACGAATGCAATTCGAATGCGATTCACTCATCCCGTGGCTAATTCCAGAAGTGGAATTAATCATCGATCGAGTGGTCACCCGATCGCCGCTCCGATTCCAGGAGTCGATCGGGTTCCTCAGCCAAAACCAGTTGTGTTAACCGCTCGAGGTGCTGGCGACGGAGATGGCCATTGGACTTTTGAACCCCTTCACGCACCATCTCCGGCAAATAGTCAGTCACATCACTGACCAACTCATCACGCACCGTCATCAGACGAAAGGCCAAATCCGGATCAACAGTCAGCAGTGATTGCAAGTAGGCTTCCCCATCTTGCAAATTGCTCTCCGCCGAAAACCGATGCAGCCAAACCGCCTTGGGGGGATTAGTTTCATGTAGTTGCGCGAGGACAGTCCGCATTGCCTGGTAGGTCAAATAGCTTTGCAGCGTTTTGGCCGTATCCTTGGCAATTTGCTTGAGATCCATACGCAGCCTCCGCGATCGCCCAACGTTCTCACGATGCTAGACGATCGCAGCTTCAGAAACCGCTACCGGCTTACCGATTTCCATCGGTGCGCAGCTTCCCCCTCGATCGGCCAATCAACCGGCTCGCCGCATCATCAGACGGTATCAACCGCCTCGAACTCGAACTTGATTTCCTTCCACAGTTCCAGGGCCACAGCCAAGTCAGGAGACCAGCGAGCAGCCTCACGCAGGATGTCGCCGCCTTCACGCAGCAGGTTGCGGCCTTCGTTACGGGCTTGGACACAAGCTTCCAGAGCCACACGGTTCGCCGTTGCACCCGGAGCGTTACCCCAGGGGTGACCCAGCGTACCACCGCCGAATTGCAGCACTGCGTCATCACCGAAGATGTCAACCAGTGCGGGCATGTGCCACACGTGGATACCACCCGAAGCCACAGCCATCACGCCCGGCATCGAAGCCCAGTCTTGGGTGAAGTAGATCCCACGGCTGCGGTCTTGCTCGATGTAGTTTTCGCGCAGCAAGTCCACGAAGCCCAGGGTCACGGCCTGGTCGCCTTCCAGCTTGCCGACCACCGTACCGGTGTGGATGTGGTCACCACCGGACATCCGCAAGCACTTCGACAGCACACGGAAGTGGATCCCGTGGTTCTTCTGACGGTCGATTACCGCGTGCATGGCGCGGTGGATGTGCAGCAGCACGCCGTTGTTACGGCACCAATGCGACAGGGTGGTGTTGGCGGTGAAGCCAGCCGTCAAGAAGTCATGCATGATAATGGGCATTTCGAGTTCTTTGGCGTACTCGGCCCGCTTCAGCATTTCTTCGCAGGTGGCAGCGGTCACGTTCAGGTAGTGACCCTTGATTTCGCCGGTTTCTGCTTGCGCCTTGTGAATGGCATCAGCCACAAACAGGAAGCGATCGCGCCAGCGTTGGAAGGGCTGCGAGTTGATGTTTTCGTCGTCTTTGGTGAAGTCCAGACCGCCGCGCAGACATTCGTAAACGGCACGACCGTAGTTCTTCGCCGACAGACCCAGTTTGGGTTTGATGGTGCAACCCAGCAGGGGACGACCGTACTTGTTGATCCGATCGCGTTCTACTTGGATCCCGTGCGGGGGGCCTTGGAAGGTCTTCAGGTAAGCGACGGGAATCCGCAAGTCTTCCAGGCGCAGCGCTTTCAGGGCCTTAAAGCCGAAAACGTTACCCACCAGCGAGGTCAGCAGGTTGGTAACGGAGCCTTCTTCGAACAGATCCAGAGGATAGGCGATGTAGGCAATGTATTGGTTGTCTTCACCGGGAACCGGCTCTAGATCGTAGCAACGACCCTTGTAGCGATCGAGGTCGGTCAGCAGGTCAGTCCACACAGTGGTCCAAGTCCCGGTCGAGGACTCAGCGGCCACGGCTGCCCCAGCTTCTTCCGGGGGAACGCCCGGTTGCGGGGTCATGCGGAACGCAGCCAAAATATCAGTATCTTTCGGCGTGTAGTCCGGCGTGTAATAGGTCAGCTTGTAGTCTTTTACGCCAGCGTCGTAGCCAGCTTTTGATTGCGTCTGTGCGTAAGCCATAACGTCCCTTCCTAAGAACTGCTTCGTCGATCGAGGGTCGGCGAAAGTGGTGGGCGATTGAGAGATCAGCAGCGTCTTCGCAGCAGAATCTTGCGAAGCCCCTTAGATCTTGGAGCTTCGCAGACCGAGGAATGCGAGCGCATTATGCAAATTGCATTATTTTCGATGAATCGGCGCTTAGACGAGCGATCAAGCAGCTAGAAATCCGAGAGAAGCAGTTTCTTCAAAGGTGACGGTCGAGACGATACCGCCAACGGGCTGCACTCTCGCGAAGTTGTAGCCGAATTGCCCAAAAAAAATATATCAGGAAAGGTATAGCTAGAACTTTGCAAATACTTTGGGATCTTATGAATTTTCGTAATTAGCGTTACGGTTCGTAGCAAAGGCGATCGTGTGTTGGGATCGAGAAAACGGGGCAAAGGGGCACAGCGCAAGCCAGCAGAGCCAAACTCTGGCTAACACTGAGAAGATCCTGCCCCAGTCTTTGGGGCGATCGATCGGGGCAAATGGCAAGATCTCAAAAGATTACGATCGGCTGAGCAGTTGCTGCCATTGACTGAGGGCCAACTCTGTCCAGAGCCAATTTTGCGCCAAAACGGGGGGCTGAAACTGGCTACCAGCATTGGCTTGCACCTGATCACGGTAGCGAATGGCCTGTTGCAGGGCAGCGGAGTCGTTGTTCTGCTGGGCCCGGGACTGAGCCACCAGCGCGAGGCCGGCTTGGGCGGTGAGAGCCAGGTTATCGCTGAGGATGGCTCCGTCAGCAGTTTGGGTGAGGTTCAAGGATTCGGCAAAGGCTTGCTCGGCCCGATCGAGCGCTTGGGTCTGAAAATGCGCAAACCCTAGGGCCAGGTGATAGCGCGGATCGTTAGGGCTTTGTTGAATGGCCAGCTCCCAAAATCGTTGGGCATCGTTGAAGCTGTAGTCCGGTTGCTGTTGGCGTGCCAGTTGCCAGGTCACCCGCCCGCGCAAAAAGAGGGTTTCGGCGGTGTCTTGGCTGTTGGGGAGGGTTTGCAGCACGTCACGGGCAATGGCGGCGGCGTTGCGGTTGGGGGCCAGCAGGGCTTCGATCGCCTGAACAGCGATGGGAAGTTGCTTTTGGCGCAAGGCTTGCAGGGCGATCGCCTGCACTGTTTCCGTGTCGGTGTTGTTCCAATCGTTGGGCGGATTCAGGGATTGGGCGATCGGGGCGGTGGGTTGGGGGGCTGGCTGCGATCGGGTTCCCGATCGGGAACCCGTCCACCACAGCCCGCCAGCCCCCAACAGCACGGCCAAGGCTCCGGCCACTAACCAAGATTGGGGCACTGTGACGGCCTTGGCAGCCCCCGATCGGGCAGCATTGTCCGCGTCGGCGGATCCCAGGTCAAACCGAGGATGCGATCGATCCGTTAATGGAACCGCAGGGGATGAGGCCGCAGCAGATGAGGATGCAGCAGAGAATAAATGATCCTGCCCCTCTTGGCCCCTTTGACGATTGGGGGCACCCTGGCTCACTGCCGGATGATCGCCCTTTGAGGCATCCGAGGGCGATCGCGCCACCAGTTCCTCCAGATTCACCGCCATGGTTTGGTCAGCCCACTGATCATCCGCTAGCTGCTCATCCGCCAGACCCTTCAGGGGCATTGGGGGCCGCAACCCCGATTCATCGGGCGATCGGGGTGTGGTGGGCAGTGGCTCACCGTTGGGAATTAAGGGCGATCGCCCCGGCAGCGCCAGGGGCACTCCGGCCGCAAATAACAGCCCGTCAAAATCGGGATGCAAATACAAAATGGGCAAGGCCCAATAGAACTGCGCCGAACCATAGGTAGAGACCAACCCCTGACGCATTCGGCTGGTGGCTAAATCTAGGGAATAGTCTGGACGCAGATTGCGATAAAACAACTGCATCAGGGTAATCGCCACATCGTCGGGAATTTGCTCCGACATGGCCAACACCCCCGGCACACCGCGCCTCATCAGAGCCGCCGCCAACGTGTCCGCATCGGTTTCCGGCGCATCCGATCGATAAACCGGCGAGTCGCTGCCCCGACAAGAGTTCAAAAAAGCCAGCCACACGCCGTTATTCACCAACAGCCCCGCCAAGTCGTTGCCCGCCAAGGGTTCCGCCAGTCCCGTGCGCCGATTCACCAAGTGCAAGCTGCCCCCATCGGGGCCCGGGTCACTGTGGCCGGCGTAGTGAAAAACATGGTATTGCCCCTGCTCTAGGGCATGGGTGAGTTGTTCCCGATCGGGCTGATCCAGCACATCGATTTCCATGTGGGCGGTGGTTTGTTGCAGCTCTTGGCGCAACCGCCCCACTTCTTGCTCCACGGCCAAGGCCGCTTGGTCGTCGGGAGCTGCCAGGGCCACCAAAATTCGCAATGAATCTGAGCGGCGCAGGGTCAACCGCCGCGCATCAAAGCTGCCGGAGCGGCCAAACTGCGATCGATAGCGAGAAAAGGTGATGTCCGTGCCCGTGGTCAACAGTCGCCCATCGCCGTAGAGCGCTTCCCAGGGCAGTTGCAGCAATCGATCGCCCCGCAGTCCCAACCGCAAATGCAGCGCCGCATCTTGACTATCGGCCACGCTTTGGGCAGAAATCCATCGATCGCGAATGGAGCCTTGAAATAAAGCGCTGTATAGCTGTTCTCCCAAGGCCACCAGACTGGCCAGGCGCTCATCGGTCGCTGGCTCCGTGCGAAACAGATCCCACAGGGGATCCGCCATCAACCGTTCCGCCTGCACCAACCATTCCCCGATCGGCCAAATGGCTTGCTCCTCCGCCAACATCACTCCCTTAGGTGCTCGCTCCGTGCGAATCAACACCCGATCGTCCCCACCCAGCGGCGTAATCGACAGGTGAAATTCCAAGACGGCTTTGGCGATCACGGAAGTCGGCATAGGACAAGGGCGCTACAGCGGGCGAACAATCAGACAGCCAAAAATCAGACAGCCATAGGGTGGCAAGGGAAGAAAGCAAGCAAGAAGAAAGCGAACAAGCGGAAAGTCAATAAGAACAATCAAAAACCAAACTAGCTAAAACTTTTTTCGTCAGCTTCTCCGGATCAACCGTATGGTTCTGCGAAGGGAAAAGACAGGTAGATGCACCCTGACGATATCTCAGCTCTCCGCCTTCGGGTGGGGAGCTTTTTTTTGCGATCACGCCCCATCAAACGATCGGTTTAGATGATCGGCGGGCAATCAGTAGGTGATCACTGAGCAATCGGTGGCGATCACTGGGTGATCGACCCGAATCGGCAATCGAGCTGAATCGTTGCTGAATCGTTGCTGCCCTGGATGCCAATTCCCTGAATTGCAATTTCCCGAATCGCAATCCTTCAAAATCATCCGCTTCAAAATCATCAGCCTTTGATGGTCTGGGCATCGGTGGGCAATCCATCCCGATCGGGCCCGATCGGGCAATTCCGACGACTCCATCTCCAGATTGTCGGCCCGCCTACCCGACAGACAAGGGGTTTAAACCCCTAGCCCCACCCTTAGCCGCCACCCACGATCGTGACGATCTCCAGCCGATCGCCCCCCTGCAACGTGGTGCGCTCCCAGAACTGCCGATGCAAGATTTCACCGTTATATTCCACAGCCACCAAACGCGGATTTAGTCCCAATTGTGTCAAAAAATCCGGGAGCTGCGTGCCAGGAGCACAGTGGCGGGCTTCGCCATTCACCTGCAAGGCAATGGTTGAACTGGATAGCTCACTCATGAAGGATCCTCCAAAACGGCTCAAAGGGCCTGGATATGTGGAAGGTTTGCTGCAATTGGGGCAACAGTCCCGGCGATCGGGTTGTGCCCCCCGTCCCGCCCAAACGACTCAAGGGCTTGGCGTTAGAAGGCGTGAAGTTGTAAGGGCGTGAAGTTATAAGGGCGCGAAGTTAAGGGGTATGAAGTTGGGACAGTAAATATTGGGTGACTTGTTTGGGCTGCTCTGCGGCCATCAGGGCCCGCACCACGGCCACCCGCCGCGCACCGGCTTCCAAAACAGCCGACAAGTTTTGGGCATCAATGCCCCCGATCGCAAACCAGGGAACCGGCGACTTTTCCGCCGCAAAGGCCACATACTCCAACCCAGCGGCCGCTTTGCCCGCCTTGGTAGGGGTTTCATAGACGGGGCCCACGCCGATGTAATCAGCACCACCCCGTAAGGCCCGCTCCATTTCAGTCGGGTTGGTGGTGGAGCAGCCAATGATGTATTCGGGCCCCAAAATCTGGCGGGCCGCTTCCAAGGGAAAATCCTGCTGACCCAGATGAACCCCATCGGCCCCGACGGCGATCGCCACATCAACCCGATCGTTCACCAAAAACAGCGCCCCGTAGTGATGGCACAAGTCGCAAAGTCGCTGGGCATTGGCCAAGCGCCGCCCATCATCCTCATTTTTGTCGCGGTATTGCACGAGGGACAGCCCCCCCTTGAGGGCCTCTTCCACCACTTCAAAGAGGTATTCATGGGGTGAGGTGACCAAATAAAGCCGGGCAGCCGCCAATTGTTGGTGGCGGTTCCGTCCCTGCAAACGGCTCTCTAGGCTATAGGTTTGGTAGCGCAGTTGCTTGCAAGCTTGGGATAGCTCGGGGGACAGCAGCTTGCCATATTCTTCGATCGAACGGAGGGCTTCCTGCACACGGCACAGGTTAGCCTGCAAAACGGCTTGAATGCTCGATCGGGTCTCTTCGTTGCTGTGGGTCAGGGTTGTGCCGGGATCGGCGGGGGTGTTACGAGCCGATCTCATTTCGTCGCTGTGCCATTGGGCCAATTCGTGACGCATGGCTTTGCACTGCTCGGTCAGTTCGGCGCTTTCTAGGCCAAACCGACACCATTCCTCCACAATCCGCAGGCCCTCCCGGGCCCGATCGAGGTTGGCATCCAAAATTCGCAAAACGGCCGATCGGGTCGATCGGGCTTGAGAAGCCAGTCCCCGTTGTTCCATTGGTTCACTCATGGTTTCGCCCTGCTCAACAAAACTTCCATCCACCGACATTCATCGGCCGTGCTAGCTTGGTTAGACTTTCGGCAGACCCTCTGCCGGGCGATCATCCCAGGATTGCAGTTCTGAAGAGTCTAGGGTATTTTCCTAGCTAAACCACGATCGCTCGATCGGGGATGCCCCTCGCTCCAGCCCAACCCACCACACACCGGACTGACTGCGTAAACCGTGAGCTGTCCTCCCAAAACAACTGTTCCCATCGGATGTTTTGATCGGACAGTCCCCCTTTGCGGCAGCAGTCTACTATCGAAACGCTGTATATCGGTCGTGAACAATGGAACCCGAACTGCAAAAATCTGACTATGCCGACGCTGGCTCCGTAAGTGCCGAAAAAGGCGGTTCGCTAGCCCCGGCCAGTAGCGAAGAAGCAAGCAACGCTGAGTTTCAGCAAATCCTTGACCAAGTTTCTGACTTTTTGGCCAAACTGCCGGAATACATCGGCAAGTTCTATGGCGAATACCGTCAGCCCGTAGTCACCGTCGCTCTGATTGTTTTCGCGCTGATTTCAGTGAAGATCCTGTTGGCCCTGCTGGGTGCAATCAACGAGATCCCGCTGCTGTCGCCCACGTTCGAGCTGATTGGGGCCACCTACACCGGTTGGTTCATTTATCGCTACCTGCTGCGAGCCGAAAACCGTCAGGAACTCTCCAGCAAGATTGCAACCCTGAAGGGTCAGGTGTTGGGTCAAAAGTAGTTTCCTGGCTGGCTATGGAGATTGGGCAATCTCAGGCCGCGCCAGTTCCTATTGTTCGATCGCCCCTCGCCACGGGTGAGGTGTTTGATCGCAAACCGGTGCGGTATCGATCGCAACCCCAATTTTCGACTAAGACCGATGCAAGGGACAGTTCCGTGTGGTGCTGTCCCTTCTGATGTTTGGGAATCTACCTAGCTGGGGGCTAAACGATTCCACTCGATCGCCGCATCCCGCAGGGCTTGATCAACGCTTTTTTCGTCTAGCAACGCGCCTTGGATGTTTTCATACAAAATTTGCTGAAGATCCTTTAGGTTTTTAATTGGGGGCAGCAACACGCGGGCGCTGGTCAGTTGGTCGGCGGCAATTTTGCGGGCTTGGTCGATCGCGCTGGAGTTACCTTGGCGCGTGGCCTGAGCCAGGCTAGCCCGCAAGCTGGCCAGAGCGCCTTGGGTGGAGGGCAACACGTTGGCAGCCTGGGCAAAGCTGAGCTGGTGGCGATCATCCGTTAAAAACAAGGCAAAATCGACGGCCGCTTCGGCCCGGGGCGATTTTTTGGGAATGGTGAGGTTCATCACGGCCACACTGCGCACCCCGGCGGAACCAACCACTTGGGGAGCCGCCGCCGACAGGGCCGCGATCGAGGGGGCATTGGTGGCGATCGCATTCAAAAACTCAGGACTGGAACCAACCAGGGCCGATTCTCCCGCCTGATACAGCTCAATGCCACGACGGTGGCCTTGGGTGAGGGCTTCCGGGGGTAACCAGCCCCGCCGAAACAGGTTAACCCAGTAGTTCACGGCGGCCCGTCCGGCGGCCGACTCAAAGGCGGCCCGCCCCCGATCGTCCACCAGGGTCACCCCCATTTGCACCAAAGCTTCCAGCACCTCAGCCGAATCATTGGGCGCAAAGGTGATGAAAAAGCCATATTTGCCGGTTTTTTCGCGCACCCGTTGGGCCAGCTCCGCCAAGTCCTCGTAGGTGGCGGGCGGCCGATCGATCCCGGCCCGTTCCAGGAGTGATCGGTTATAAATCGTCACCTTGGTGGTCAAATACCAAGGCACACCAAAGGGTTCGCCCCCGATCGCGTTTGCTTGCCAAATATTGGGCAAATAGCGCCTTTGAACGGCAACGGGAACCCGATCGCCCAAGGTCAACCAAGCCCCGCGTGCCGCCAGCCGGGAGGCAAAGCTAGGGTTCAAATTCACCACATCCGGAGCTTGGCGGGCCGCCACCGCCGTCAGAATCTTGCTTTCCATGGCGGCCCAAGGCACATCGAGCCAATTCACCCGCAGGCCCGAGCGAGTTAATTCAAACTCCTCGATCGCCCGCTGAAAATAGTCCGTGAATTTGGGCTGGAGCTGCATCGTCCAAAATTGCAGCGCCGATGATGAACTCGATCGCCCGCAGGCCGCCAACCCGATCGCCGTGCCGCCGGCCAACTGCAAAAACGATCGACGGCTCCACCCTCCGTGCTGCCCTCTCCGCTGCATCTTGGCCATCCCCATGGTGCTCTCCCCGAGTTTACACGGAATTTTGCGGCGATTTCCCGATCGCCGTCAATCGTGAAAACCTACGGCCAGCAAGATTTCTTTACCCTCGGGTATGGCGATCTTAAGCGAAATTGGATACCATGCGTCGTAGTCTATGGTAGTGCTGAAACCATCAGCGTTTTCGGCTTTTTGAGCCATCCATTCCCTGCCTGCCAATCCACTTGGGACCAAACAATTTCTCTGGTTTTGGATCCCTGATGGTTGCCCATCGGCCCCTTGACTGCCATTTTCGGGTCTCCTAACCGTCCCCAACTATGAACGCTGCTGGAAACTTGTTTGCCCCCTTAACCAACGCGATCGGCAGTCTCTTAGGAGGCGGTAAAAAAGGCATCGGCATCGAAATTTCACCCGAACGAATTAACCTGGTTCAGCTCCAAAAAAAGGGCCAGAAATTTAAGCTCAATATTCTCTCTTCCGTTGAAGTTCCTGAAGGCGTAATTGAAGAGGGAGCCATTATTGACCCCCCCGCCGCTGCAGAACTCATTCAAGCGGTCATTCAAGATAGCCGCGTCAAGGTCAAGGAAGTGGCCACGGCCATTCCTGGGCGCGAAACGGTAATTCGTTTGATTCCTGTGCCAGCGGAACTCAATGATGATGAGCTGCGGCAATACATGAATCAGGAAGCGGGTCTCTACCTCCCTTTTCCTCGGGAAGAGGCGGATGTTGACTATCAAAAACTGGGCTATTTTACCGATGAAGATGGCATCGAAAAGGTGCAAGTGTTGCTGGTGGCCACACGTCGGGAGGTCACTGATGCTTATCTGGACACCTTTGAGCAGGCGGGGCTACGAATCAAGACCCTAGAAATCAGCAGCTTTGCCCTCATCCGAACCATCCGCGAACAGCTCCGGGGCTACGCTTCCAATCAAGCCGTGGTGCTGGTGGATATTCAGTTTGATAGCAGTGAAATTGCGATTGTGGTAGACGGCGTGCCGCAATTTTCGCGGACAGTCCCGATCGGGACATTACAAATGCAAGAGGCCTTGAATCGGGCGATGAACACGCCCCCCAGCCGCAGCACGGACATGCTGATGGAGATGACCATTCCCATTTCGCAAATCGAGGCTGTGGGGGCCGCTTCGGGCACGACGGGCATGAGTCCCGGCTCGGTGGCGATCGTGAAGATGATGGGCGAGTTAGCCGATGAGTTGCGGCGATCGGTCGATTTCTACCTCAACCAAAGCGAAAATTTGGAAATTGCCCAGTTGATGTTGGCGGGGCCCGGCGCGGCGATCGGGGAAATTGATGAGTTTTTTACCCAACGGTTAAACGTGCCCGTGATGCGGGTTGACCCGATCGAGTCCTTGGGTTTGGAGGCCGACAGCGACATCACCGAAGCCCAACGCGCCAGCTTGGGAGTCGTGTTAGGGTTGGGGCTGCGGAATGCACTCGATGAACGGGAATAGAGGGCCCTAGCACAGAGCCACAGACACGCAGCCATTGACTCGCAAGGGTTATTGCTGTTACCCCTGTTGGTTAATGTCGGTTCAACCGCTCAACTTCTGATTGCCCCATCGACTCCCTGCCCGATCGCCCCTCGTTGATCGACCGCCTTCCTGCCCTAGGTGATGACCGAGCCGAATCCCGAGACTGCAAACCCCGAGCCACCTGACTGTTGCCCTCGCTATGTATAGTCTCAACGTCAACTTCCTGAAGGATCGCCCCGAGTACCAAACCGCCGGGGCCGGCAAAACAGCGGGTACGGCTGTCGCCCAGGCGAGTAAGTTGCCGCTGATTTTGGGCGTGATGGTGGGTTTGGCAGTTCCGGCGGCCATCGGCGGATTTTGGGGCTATCTCCAACTCCAAAAAGCCGCCTTGGAACAGAGCCAAGCTGAACTCAATCAAGACTTGCAAGATTTGGAAGCGGAGCTGGCCAAAGCGGCCCAAGCCGAAGCAGAGATGAAGGCGATCGACCAGCTCACCCAAGGTTTGGTGGGGGTGTTCAGTCGCGTGAAGTCTTGGTCTGCCCTGCTGGGTGATTTGCGCGATCGATTGCCGGTGGGTGTGCAGATGACGGCCATCCGCGAAGCCGAAGACAAAAACGCTGCCACCACTGCCGCCGCCAGCACCCCCAAGCCCAGCCCCGGCGCGGCTGCCGCGCCCGCTGCCAACAAACCCATTCGCCCCCCGAAAACCCTGACGATCGAGGGTTATGCCAACTCTATGGAAGGGGTGGGCGAGTTTTTGCTGCTGCTGCAAAAGTCGCCCTTCTTAGATGCGACCAAAACCCAGTTAGTGGGCAGCCAGGCGATCGACAACCCCGCCCAAATCGTCCAGGCTAACCAGGAAGTGCAAGACGGCATTGCCTATGTACTAGCCGCGCCCCCGCCCACTGCGGCGGCCACCGGTGGTCAAGTTAGAATCGTTGCGCCGCAGGTCATTAAGTACACGATCCAGTCGGCTTACACGACCAAGCCCGCCGAAGAGCTGCTCCCGATGCTCGATCGCAACGGAGCCTCTGGTCTTGTGGTGCGCATCGAAACCATTCGCCGCATTTTGGCTGAACAAGGCAAAACCCCCAACACCGGTCTCACCCCACCGGCCGGCGACAGCGAGCCTAAGGAGAATACCAACAATGGCGTTTAGCGCACAGCAAGCGGTCACGGAACCCAGCGATCCCGTTGTTTTTGGGATTACCTTCACACCCACCATCCTCGGCGGTGTTGTGGCCGCCGTCGGTGTCATTGGCGGCGTGGCGCTCCTGATTCAGGTGGTGATGCCCCAATACGAAGAATACAAAAAGCTTGAGGAGGATGTGGCCACCAAACGAGAACGCCTAGAGCAGGTGGCCGAAGAAAAGCGTAAGGTGCAGCAAACCCTCGACAACTTGCAGCGGGCCCGCGCCACTCAAGAGCAAGTGCTGGCTTTGTTTCCCGCTCCCACCACGGTTTCGGTGCTGCCGTTGGATCTCAATCGGATTGTTTCTGAACAGTTTGGCCAAATTACCAAGCTGGAACCTGTCCCGGTCAAGAGTCCATCGGAGGAAATGGTCACCGATGGCTCTTGGGGCGATGCGGTCAACAGCAAAATTCGGCAACAGGTGCTGAAGGTGGGGTTCGAGGCGGACTACGATCGCACCGGTAACATCCTGCGCAACCTTGAGCGCTATCAGTCGATGCTGGCGATCGATGATTTGACCTCCGAGCTAAAACTCTCCAAGCAGGCGGTGCGGTTTGATGACAAAACTGGGCAGTTTGTCGCTCAAGGTGCGCCCCAGGTTCGGATCCAGACCAATTTTTCGTTAAAGGTGCTCCTACCGCTCTCGGCTCGGGAGTTGGCCCAACAGGCCGCCGCCGAAGCCAACAAAGAGGGCGAAAACGCAGATAAGCCGGAGGGTGAAGCACCTAAATAATCGCAAGATTGGTGGCCGAGGGATCCGCAGCATCATGATGTTCTGACTCGATCGCCCTGGCGAACACCCATTTTCCTTTCCCTAACCCCAACAACCACGATCGACAAAACAGCAGTGAGGAGCGAACGGTGAACTACGAGCGGATTTTGGGCAATGCAGCGCTGATGGGTGGGTTGGCAACGGTGGCGATCGTGCAGCCCGCTTTGGCCGAAACCAACGTGCTGGACGTGCGAATCAGCGGCAGCGGCAGCGGCGTGGATGTGGAATTGGTGACCGATTCGGTCGATCGACCACAGGTGTTCCTGTTGCCTCCCCAAGGAACCAGCCTGATTGCCCATGTGGCCGGCGCGCGGTTGGTGGTTCCCGGCGGCAACGTGACCCGAGCCAACCCAGCCCCCGGGATTGCAGCAGTGGAAGTGACCCAACTGGATGGCAGCACTGTCCAGGTAACGGTACGCGGCACCACGGCCCGCCCCACCGGTCGCATTCGCCCCAGCAACAACAATGCCGTTCTGCTGAGCTATGCCGGCACGGCCACCCCCAGCACCCCAAGCACCCCCAGCAATACTGGCAGCCCCGTAGCCCAAACACCGGCCAATACCGGCTCGCCGGTTGGCAACGGCGCACCCAACGTCCTGGTTCCCAACCCCACCATCACCATTGATGGTCAACCGGCCGTGCTCAGTCCGGCGGTGGCTCCTCCCACCATGCCCCGGGCGATCGCCCCACCCGTTGGCGACATTGCCATTTCCGATCTGCCGATTCAGCCCTACACCATTAATCTAGGCAGCAGCCAAATCATTCCCCGTTTGGTACTGCGAGAAGCCCCCGTACGCGAGGTGTTGTCACTGCTGGCCCGGGCCAGCGGCGTGAACATTGCCTTCGCAGACAACGCGGCCGGCCCCACCCCCGGCGGCCCCACTGCTCCCGGCACGCCTCCCACCACCGGAGCCGACGCTCGGATTAGCCTCGACATCGAAAACGAATCGGCCCAGGACGTTTTTAACTACGTCTTGCGGATTAGCGGTCTTCAGGCCAGCCGCAATGGCCGCACCATTTTTGTGGGCCGCAGTTTGCCCAACGCAGCCCGGGATGTGGCCATGCGTTCCGTACGCCTCAACCAAGTGCGGGCCAACGAAGCGGCCGGTTATTTGGTGATTTTGGGGGCTGAAAGTGCCACGGCGGCCACAGAGCGAACAACGGAAGTTGTGCGGCTGGGGGCAGACCAACAGCAGCAGGGCGGTGGTGATGCGCAAGTTCAGGCGGCTCCCTTGACCCAAACCCGCACCAGTGAGCGCACGGTCATTAACCCGCTTCGCTATGATCCGAAAGATTCGGTTCCGATTCTCCGCGGCCTGCAAATTGCGGTAGATCAGCGCACCAACACCATCACTTTGGTGGGGCAGCGGGATTTGGTCGCCCTGGCTTCTGAGCAGTTGTCGCGGATTGATAGCCGCCTGCGCCAGGTTGTGGTGAATGTGCGGGTGATTGACATCAACCTGCTGCAAAACGATCGCCTGGGTACGAGTTTCTCCTTTGGGGTGGGCGGCACTCGCATCGTCAACACGGGTGGCATCGGGGTGATTAACTGGAGCGATCGGGGCGCACCCTACTCCACCAACTTGGCTCCCGAATCCGTTGGATTTGGGCCTGTTTCGGTTCCCCTTTCAATTTCAGGCGATGTGAATGGCCAAAATCCCAATGGCTTTAACATCGCCAACGACTTCCTCGCTCAGCTCCAAGCGTCTGTGATTAACGGAAATGCCAAAATTCTGACCGATCCAACCTTGGTGGTGCAGGAAGGGCAAGTGGCGAATGTGGAACTCACTGAAGAAGTGGTGGGAACCGTGGAGGCCGAAACGGAAGTTTCCAATGGTGTGAGCAACACGACTTTCACCATTGAAAAGGAAAAGGCCGGTCTCGTTTTGGGCATTCAAGTCGATCGAATCGATGACAATGGTTTTGTTACCCTGTCGGTTTCGCCCTCGTTGAAAGTTCCGATTGATCGATTTGGGGCCCTTGAAGATAATGCCTTTGCCACCTTGTTGTCTGAGCGGAAGCTATCGTCCGGCACCATTCGGATCCGGGATGGCCAAACCCTAGTCCTGGCGGGCATTATTCAAGACACAGATCGTAGCGAAGTGCGCAAGATTCCGATTTTGGGTGACCTGCCGCTGTTGGGTTCTCTGTTCCGCCGCACCGATCGCCGCAACGAGCGTAAGGAGTTGGTGGTGTTGCTCACACCGCAATTGCTGGACGACTCGAACGCTTCAACCGCTGGCTACAGCTATACGCCCAGCCGGGAAGCCCAAGAGCTGATTCAACGCACCAACATGCGGTAAAAAACACTGCGGTTGCTGTTTTCAAGGGTTGACGGCATCCATCGAGCAAATTGAGGGGCGATCGAGCGAGTTCGATCGTCCCTTTGAATTTCTGAGCTGGTTCAAGTTTCTGAGCAGATTATTCTTGATCAATCTCATTGCTCAATTTTTTCCCAGCCGATCGTCCCTGAGCACATCATTCTTGGGCGCATCCCCCTTAGGCCCATCATCTTTGAGCACCATCCAAGATGGCTCCGATTTATGGGGATTTGGCAACCGATGGCAAGAATAAAGGTTCAGGCCTATGCTGAAATGGCCAAGGATCGGCTGAACTGAATTGCAAAGGATCGATCGACTATGAGTCGTGGATTTTATATCATCGCCAATGACAAAGTAACGGAACATGCGATCGCGCTGCTCGAAAGTATTCGGGCAACTGATTCCGAAACGCCCGTTATGCTCATTCCCTATGATGATCACTACCAAAAGGTTGCCAAAATTCTGAGTGATCGTTTCGGTGTTTTATTATTTGAAGATCTAGAGTTTATTCAGCGTCTTTCTGTTCAGCTTCAAAGCATCTTTGGTCAAGAATTTTTCGCTCGTCCTAATCAGTTTCGTAAACAAGCTTGCTGGTTTGGCCCCTTTGATGAATTTCTCTACATTGACACAGACCTGATTGTTTTTGAGCCGATTATTCAATGCCTTGATGCTCTCTCTGAAGCAGACTTTGTTTGCTATGACTATCAACATGCTGGAGGTCTCAAGGACGTTTTCACATCCACCGTTCTAGAGCAAGGCATTTTTACAGAAGAAGATTTGCGGGGAACTTTTAACGGCGGTTTGTGGGGATCTCGCAAGGGATTAATCACCGAGCAGGATCTGTACGACACCTTTGCTGAATGTGCCGCTCACCCAGAATATTTTGATTTTTCTAAGAAAACATCCGACCAACCGATCATTAACTACATGGTTTTGCGTCGGTTTCCTCGGTGTTGGAATTGGACACAGCGGCCCGCAAAGGGGCCCGGAAGCTGGGCCGGTAGCAAACATTTTGTTTGGCAGGGCGATCGCTTGATCGATCCGAAAGTCAACAAGCCCGTTCCCTATCTACATTGGGCCGGCATTCGACTCCAGCCCGGTTGTCCCTACTGGGAACTGTGGGAGAAATATCGGTATTTACACGAACCGAAACCGACCGTTTCCCCGTTGGCCCCGCCACCCCCGCGATCGATCTGGCAACGGGCCCTGACCAAGGCCAAACGCATCCTGAAACCCCATCCCAAACGCTAAGGCCGATCCTCGGATTCGCAAAACCCCAGTTCTTACATCTCAAAATCCTGAGGAACAAGGGGCTTAAGCCCCTTGTCTGGAGTGGCTGTTGGTTTGGGGTCGTGACCGATCTGGAATGATCAATCGCTGGCGATCATCACCCGATCGCCCCCCTGGCAACCCAGCTAACCTTAGTAAATCCGTTCGATCGCGTAATGTGCCAACCCCACCAAGGCCTCCCGCGCCGCCGACGGAGCCAACACCATCACATCCTCGATCGCCTGCTCCACGTGATGCCTCGCCAAAGCGCGAGACCGCTCAATACCCTGGCTCGATCGCACCAATTCCAGGGCCGTTTCAATATCGCCCTCCTCTGAAAACTCCCGCTCGATCGGCCCCTCCAGTTGGGGGAACTCCTCCAGCGCATACAGAACCGGAGCCGTTAGATTGCCGCTGCGCAAATCCGACCCTGCCGGTTTCCCGAGCACCTCATCGGAGCTGGTGAAATCGAGAATGTCATCCACCACCTGGAACGCCAAACCCACATGGCGACCGTAGCTATAGAGCCGTTCAGCCACCGATCGCTCCACATCGCTCAGAATCGCCGCCGCCTTGGAACTGTTGGCCACCAGCGATGCGGTTTTGTAGTAGCTCTTTTGCAGATAGGCTTCCAGGGTCAGGCTGGTGTCAAAGCGATTGAGGCCCTGGTCAATTTCGCCCTCCGCCAAATTCATAATCACTTCCGAAAGCAGCTTCACCACTTCCAGATTGTCCAAATTTGCCAAGTACCAAGAGGACTGGGCAAAGAGGAAATCGCCCGCCAGCACCGCCACCCGGTTATTGAAACGACTGTGTACCGTGGGCACACCCCGTCGCGTTCCTGCTTCATCCACCACATCATCGTGAACCAAGCTGGCCGTGTGGATCATTTCCGTAATTTCTGCCAACCGTCGATGTCGGGCCGTAATTTCCGCTGACCCCATCGTGGCCCGGGCCACCAACAACACAATCGCCGGTCGCAAACGCTTGCCGCCTGCACTAAACAAGTGCTCTGCCGCTGCATAGAGGATCGGATGCTTTGCGCCAACCAGCTTGCGCAGGTTCATCGTCATGGCATCAAGATCGGCTTCAACCGGAGAAAGCAGGGAAATCGTCGAGGTCATGGATTGGCCCGGTGCAGCATCAGGTTACGAAATTTTACGCATTCTGTGATTATTTTAAGCTAACCCCAGACCAATCCGTGTAGATGAGTGGGATCGGGATTTGTCAAGGTTACGGTGATTGATCGGGGATCGCTATTGCACGAATGCCCATCAATACGGGCTTTTGGGGATTTCTAAAGATTTGTAAAAACCACCAAAAATTCACTGTCAACCCTGAGAAATCAGGTGTTATTCTATAGGTCAGGGGTTTCTAAAAACTTCATGGGAAAGCTGCCCGCTGCAAGCTTTGCCGAATTGAATAGGACTGGACTCCGAAATGTGAATTGCGTGAGCTTTTCACACAAAGACGACCAGATCCAAGCCGCTATCAAGTCTGCTGACCCGAACCAATCCGGTAGCGATCGCGAATCAGCATCCTTAAGGGTGTTTCGGTTCCCGATGGGATGGTTCTATTCAGTGAGGCCCAGACCCAGATAGGGGTTAAGCACTAGGTTGGACTCCGATTCTCAATTGCCTTGAGTCAGGGTTCGGCCTTGGTGTGCGCCATGGTGAGTGCTGTCATTGTTTTGGAACGGCGACCGGGGGATGTCGATCGCGTTCTGAACCATATTTCAGTGCTGGCTTCAGCGCGACCATATTTTCAGCTCACAAAAACTATATTCATGTACAGTTACTGCTATGAACGCGCTGGGACTGTTGGTGGGATTGGCCCTCTACCAAGGATTGGTGATCGCAAATCGGTATTCATTACCGATTAATAACGTGGCGCATTTGGTGTTTCCGCAGCAAACGTCTTGGACTATTTTGGGGGCATCGGTAGTCTATTTGGCGGTGGTTTATTTGCTGCTGTCGATCGCACAGCAACGCTATAAAAACCGCTACCAAGAAGTAGCTGAACGAGTTACGGAATCCAGAGGTGATCGGGTGGAATCGTTGGGGCTATCGGATGGTCGCGACCTGGCCACCAGACGCTTTTAGCTCCAGGAGCAAAAGTTCAATAAAGGTCAAACAAAGAAGGCAAAGGACACAATATCCAACGGGTTCTCTCTAGCAGCATTTCTCTGATGAAATGATTGAGTTCAATCAAGATTGGATTCAACTTTTGGGTTCAACCAAGGAATTTAAACACCTTAGTCAACCCAAGTTGCTGTGAGGGGATGTCTCAACAATCAAAATGCTACCTTGTGGGTCTCATCGATCAATTTGACCGATAGAGACAAGGGGCTTAAGCCCCTTGCCCCCACGACTGCTAGGGCTTTGCAAGCCGTTACTGCTCAGACATTCTCTAAGCTTTTGCCACAACAGAAACGGGGTGCTGGTTAAGAGTCAGTACCCCGTTTTTATGGCGTTTTTTATGGGGCTTTTGATGAAGCTTTTGTGGGCTAGCAAAGTTACCCATCACGATCGCCCATTAGATCGCCCATTAGATCGCCCATTAGATCGCCCATCAACCGTTAACGTTCTAGACTGCCTTTCAGAATAGAAATTCTGGCTACCCTATTGAGCGAGGCGTTCTTTGCAGGCAAAAATCCGCTCGATCGTTTCCTCAACGGCCTTATCTGGCGTGGATGCACCGGAAGTGATGCCCACGGTGATCGGCCCGGCGGGTAACCAGTTTTCGGCGCGTTCGATGTCGCCGTGAAGGGGTTTGTGCTCGATCGCCCGCTCATCCAAAATTCGATCAGCACTGTCAATATGATAAGAAGGAATATTGCGTTCGATGGCAATTTCCTGCAAATGGGTGGTGTTGGAAGAGTTAAATCCACCAATCACAATCATCAAATCCATCGGCGCATCCACCAACTCAAACATGGCATCTTGCCGTTCTTGGGTGGCATCGCAAATGGTGTTGAAACTCATGAAGTGATCGTTCAGTTTGTCGGGGCCAAACCGTTGCATCATGGTGCGCTCAAATAGTTTCCCGATCGCCTCGGTTTCGCTCTTGAGCATGGTGGTTTGGTTTGCCACACCCACCCGATCGAGATCCCGATCGGGATCGAACCCTTGAGAACAGGCCTTGGCAAACTTAGCGAGAAATTCTGTCTTATCTCCGCCGTGCAGAATATAGTTGCTGACGTATTCCGCCTGCTCCATATTCAGCACAACCAAATATTTATTGGCAAAGGAACTTGTGGCGATCGTTTCCTCATGGTTGTATTTCCCATGAACGATCGAGGTGTAATCACTTTTTTTGTGTTTTTCAACGCTGTTCCACACCTTCGCCACCCAAGGACAAGTGGTGTCTACGATGATGCAACCGCGATCGTTCAACAGTTGCATTTCCTGCACACTGGCCCCAAACGCCGGCAGAATCACCACATCCCCTCGTTCCACCACCGAGAAGTCTTTTTGGCCATGGTTCACTTCAATGAACAACACGCCCATCTGTCGCAAATGGTCATTTACCGATGGATTGTGGATGATTTCATTGGTGATCCAAATGCGCTCCGTGGGGAATTGTTTGCGGGCTTCATAGGCCATGGCCACCGCCCGTTCCACCCCCCAACAAAACCCGAATGCCTGGGCTAAGCGAATGGTCACATCGCCCCGGGTCAACACGTTGCCATTAGCCCGCAGTTCTTGAATTAAACCGCTTTGGTAAGAGGTGGCCATGGTTTCAGCCACTGCTTCTCCGTGACCAAACCCGCGCCGAAAGTAATTATCGGAATGGTTTAGCGATCGCCGAAATGCTTTGGTATCCAGAGGGGCGGCGGTTTGGGCGGCGCTGTCTTGGGTCTCGGGGGCCAGGTCGGTGACGGGCGTTTCCATGCGATCGCTCTCGGGATTTAAATCGAGTTTTGTTTAAACGGCTCGGCCCCATTGTATCAGGGGCGATCGGGCAGTGATGGGCCGGATCCGGCGGCAGCGATGGACTTCCTGCGCAACCTATTCCCCGTCCTTGTCCCACTCCAAATCCGTTGGCGGTTCGATCGCCCTCACATCTTCTCGGTAGAAGTGCCGGATGCCTTGGCCCTGTTCCACTCGCACCGTCACCGCCCGATCGCCCACCTGTTCCACTTGGCCGCGCAAGCCGTTCCAAATTGGGTCTCCATCGGGCCGCACCACTGCAATTTCCACCCAATCCCCGATCGACAAGGGCGAATGCTGCTGCTTGGCTGCCGCTTTCCAAAGAATCCAATCCCGCAGCAAATAGTTCACCTGCTTGGGAGCCTCGTCTTGGGGGCAGTGGCCGACTCCTTCCAAATTCACAAACCGCTCAACGGCTGGGTATTGCTCGAAGGCCAACCCACGCTCGATCGGCTCCCAAGGATCCGCCGCGCCCCACAGAATCATGGCTGGACAAGGCAGCTTCGGGAGCAAGTCCTCTGGCAACGGCCCTTGGGAATAGCGCGTGAAGGCCAAAAACACATCGGCCGCCCCCGGATCACGCGCCGGTTCCATCAGGATCTCCACCAGCTCATCCGTCACCGCGCTGGTGTCTCGGTAGGCTTGGCAAAGAATTTTGCGCACGGTGGCCGGCTGGGCAATTTGTTGGAAAAAAGTTCGGCCTAACCAAGGCCAACCCAAGATTTTTTGCAAATAGCCGGAGCCAACCCGCTTGAACCAGGGCAGCTCGGCCCGGCGGCGATCGTGCAACAGGCGCAAGGAACAGTTCAACAACACCACCGCCCGCGCCAGCTCGGGGTGGTCAACGGCCGCCTGCATGGCCACCACGCAGCCGATCGAGTTGCCCACCAAAAACGCCGCTTCCCCAACCACCTCGCGGCAAAAGTCCGCCACCAACTGCCCCCAAGTCTCGAAGGTGTAGCGGATTTCCCGATCGGGCGTGGGCTTAGCTGACCCCCCAAAACCAATTAAATCAAGGGCAAATACTCGGCAATGTTGCGCCAAAAAGGGAATATTTTTACGCCAATGCCGCCAGGAAGCGCCAAACCCATGGATTAAAACCACAGCGGGGCCAGCATCACCCGAATGCTGATAGCAAATGCGATGGCCTTGCCAAGTCCAAACATAAGGACAAGCATCGGTGGCGGAAAATTGGGTGAGTTCAGGGGCGATCGCAGTCACGGCAGGGGGAAAGGGATTGGAAAAGGGAGCCTAACGAGATTGTAAAGCTGATAATTATCAATTTCCGCGAGTCGATTCAGTCGATCCAAGGAAGCGCGTTACCCTGGAAGAAAGAGTTCGATCGATTGAGGCGGTTACCATGCAAAGCGGTTGGCGCGTGGGGTCGATCTTTAACATTCCGCTACTAGTCGATCCATCGTGGTTTTTAATTTTGGTTTGGTTTTCGGCCGCCAACAGTGTTGAGTGGGCGAACCGCTATCCCGATTGGGGCGCGGGGCTAACTTGGCTGTTGGGTTTGCTGACCGCTTTGTTGCTCTTTGGCTCCGTGCTGGTGCATGAGTTAGGCCACAGCTTGGCGGCCCGATCGCAAGGCATCGCCGTGAATTCGATCACCCTGTTCATGTTTGGTGGTGTGGCCGCGATCGACCGGGAATCCAAAACCCCCGGCGGCGCAATGCAAGTGGCGATCGCGGGGCCCCTCGTCAGCTTGAGCCTGTTTATTTTGCTGTCCGCGATCGGGCGGTTGGCTCCCACCAGCCCACTCACCATTCTTTGCTTGAATTTGGCGCGGATTAATTTAGTGCTGGCGGTGTTTAACCTGATTCCCGGTTTGCCCCTCGATGGCGGCCAGGTGCTGAAGGCACTGGTTTGGAAAGCCACCGGCAGCCGGTTTACGGGCGTGCGTTGGGCCGCCAAAGCTGGCCAGGCGATCGGTTGGTTGGGCATCAGCTTGGCGGCCTTCCTGATTCTGTTTGTGCCCGGTGGTCTCCAGGGTTGGTGGATTGGGTTAATTGGCTGGTTCTGTTTGCGAAATGCCGCCAGTTACGAACGCCTGACCGCCGTGCAAGAAGCCCTGGTGAATGAACGGGTGGCCAATGCCCAATCCCGGGAATTCCGGATCGTGGATGGCCACCTGAGCCTGCGGGATTTTGTGGATAACTACCTGCTGACGGCCGATCGCCCGGAATACTTTGTGGCCATGGACGGCCGCGATCGGGGTCGAATTGATCCCGAAAACCTCAAAACCATTGACCATGAGCGCTGGCCCTGGATTCGGGTGGTGGATGCCATTGAACCGATTGACCACCTATCCTCAATCGCGGACAGCGCCACCTTGGCCGAAGCGGCCCTGCTGATGGAAGAACGGCAGGTGAAGCGGCTGGTGGTCTTGAGTCCGATCGGTTCCGTGGTGGGCACGCTCGATCGCGCTGACCTCACCCGCCAAATCATGCAGCGGCTCAAAATCGTGATCAATGAAACGGAACTGAAGCGGTGCAAAGCCGAACATTGCTACCCATCGGGCTTTAACCTCGGGGCGATCGCCCGCACCCTGGCTGAAGAGATGGCCTAGGGGCCTGCTGGCCCGGTTGCCACCGCTCTCAGTTGCTGCTGTTCTGGGTGGCGACCGCTTGGCCAGTCGTGAATCCCGGGTAATCTTGTTAACTTGCTTGTCTTGATTTGCTTCCTGATTTGCTTACTATGAACTGGACTCCCGAAGCCGAAGCCAAGCTCAAAGAAATTCCGTTCTTTGTACGGCCCGCCGCTCGCAAAAAGATCGAGAAATTCGCCCAAGAAGCCGGTGAAACCACCATCACCGTTGAAGTTTACGAAGCTGCCAAGAAAAAATTCGGCTAGGGATTGCTCAAGGCTATTCTCCTGTGGCGGCTCGGGGCGATCGACTCGATCGGCTACTGATCTATGGCGGCTCGGGGCGATCGACTCGATCGACTACTCATCCCCTGTTTGCGTTTGCCGCTCCAGCACCGTTTTCAGCACCAACGTCACCAACGCCAAGCAAGCCAACAGCAACGCCGCCGTATAGGACGCTTGGGTTTGATATTGCTTATAGGCTTCCTCCACATACAGCGGCAAGGTCTGCGTTTTGCCCACAATGCTGCCGGAAACCACCGCCACCGCCCCAAACTCGCCCATGGTGCGAGCATTGGTCAAAATCACCCCATACATCACGCTCCAGCGAATGGATGGCAGTGTCACTCGCCAAAAGATTTGCCACTCATTCGCGCCCAAGGTGCGGGCGGCTTCCTCTTGGTCTTTGCCCAAATCCTCGAGCACCGGCAACACTTCCCGCACCACAAAGGGCATGGTTACAAAGGCCGAAGCCAACACGATTCCCGGAACCGCAAAGATGATCTTGACATCCCACGCCTGGAGCAAGGGGCCAAACCAACCTTCACGCCCGTAGAGCAACACCAACATCAACCCCGCCACCACCGACGGCACGGAAAATGGCAGGTCAATCACGCTTAGCAAAAAAGCGCGACCAGGAAAATTGCGCCGCGTCAAGGCCCAAGCCGCGCAAAGCCCAAAGACCGTGTTCAAAGGAACCACAATCACCGCAATCAGCAACGTCAGCAGGACGGCTTTTTGAAAGTCGCTCTCTTGCAGCGCAGCCCAAAACCCCGGAAAACCGCCCGCGAGTGCTTGGTAAATCACATTCAACAGGGGAATCACCAGCACCAACAGTAGATAGGCGGCAACTCCCAAAATGAGGGCTAGCTTTACCCAATCAACTCTGTTTTTTGGGGGCAAGGATTGGGGAGGATTGGGGGGACTCAGAGGGGTCGAAGCCATGGTGACCGACGGGGAAAAGTTCGAAAAAGTGGATTGACGAAAAAGTGAATTGACGAAAAAGTGAATTGACGAAAAAACGGCGTGCGGCTGGTGGCGGCAGGCGCACGCCACTTTTAGCAATTAATCGTGAAAGGACTGCGAGCAGTGGTTACGGTGGTCGTTTTCAGTGGAGAGAGCACTAGTCATAGCGGCGACCCCAAGCTTGCAGCAAGTTAATAATCAACAGCATGACCAGGGAAATCAGCAGCATGGTCGTGCCAATGACGGTGGCTCCTTCAATGTCGTACTGTTCCAGCTTTTGGAAAATCAAGACAGAAGCGACCAAATCTTGGAAAGGTACGTTGCTGGCAATCAACACAACTGAGCCGAATTCCCCCACCGATCGGGCAAATCCCAGGGCCACCCCCGTGACGGTGGCGGGCAGCAGGGGCGGCAACAGCACTCGGGTGAAGGTTTGCCAAGGGGAAGCCCCCAAACTCCAGGCTGCTTCTTCCAATTCCGATTCAATTTCCCGAATCACGGGCTGCAAAGTGCGCACCACAAAGGGCAGGGAAATGAAGAGCATAGCTACCCAAACCCCAGTGATGGTGAAGGAAACACGGACTTTCAGGGGAGCCAGCAGGGAGCCAATCCAACCCGTTTCGCTGTAAACCGTGGCCAGGGTCAGGCCGGCTACGGCAGTGGGCAGGGCGAAGGGCAGGTCGATCGCCGCATCCAGCAGCCGCTTACCGGGAAACTGGTAACGTTCCAGCACCCAGGCAACAATGAACCCCGCCACACCATTGACCGCAGCGGCCAAAAAAGCCGTTAAAAAGGTGGCTTGATAGGTGGCCAGGGCGATCGGGGCGGTGGCCGTTTCCCAGAAGCTGTCGATCGGGAGGGTGCTGGCTTTGCTGAACATGGCCGCAAAGGGCAACAGCAACAGCAGCAACATGTAGCCGATCGTGACCTGCCAGGGAATGGAGAGACTTTGGAGCCAGGCCCAGCGGCGGCGCGGACGGCGGGAAGTTGCGTTGGCGGTCATAGGGATTTTGCAACGAAGTCGTTTTCAGGATAAGCCAAAGGGTTCCCGAAAATACACATTCTCAATCGATTTAGGGGAGATTCTTGAGAAACTCGGGGTCTAGGGTCATGGATGTGATGTCCGGGCGATATCCGGGCGATATCCGAGTGATACACGGGCAATACGCAGGCAATCTATGGGCAATCTATTGGGTGACCTCCGGGCAAGTCGCCATAGGGTACGTTGGATGGGCGATCGCCCCCTGAGCTGAAGAATGGCCCTAAGGGCCTGTCGTCACTTAGCCCAAAACCCTAGATCTACCGTTAGCGGATCGTGGGGAGCAAGGGACTTGAGCATCTTGTTACGACGACTGGGGCACGGAAGATCAACCGTTTCAGCATCACCTCGAAAAATGACGACACCCCCTAGAACTCTCGTCTCGAAAAGGCGAAAATTGCCCCACACAACAGCAGCACAGCGTATAAAACCCCATACACCGCATCACCGATCAACAGATGCCCCTCGGGAATCAGGCCATACACGGCGAGGTTTTTGAGGTTAAACCGCTCCAAATCCGGCAGGATCAGATAGAGAATTTCCGTCAGCCGCTGCATAAAGGGATCTTGAAGCTGAATCCCGATCGTCAGCAGGTTGCGGCTGATGTGGCCCATCAGGTAAATCGCCAGGGTCAGCACAACCGCCAGCAGGGGGCTGGTGAAGGATCCCAGCAACAGGGTCACCGCCGCAATCAACACCAGTTCCAGCCAAGCAAACAGAGCCGTCAACACCATGGCACTGAGTTCAAAGCTGGCCCGTCCCCACAACCACAGGCCCACCGTTTGCACCAGCGTGGCCCCCGTGACCCAGGCCGCCAACAGCATCGACAGGCCCAAGTGCTTGCCCAGCATGAATTCTGTGCGGCTGAGGGGTTTGGCGATCGCGAGCAAAATGGTGCGGCGTTCAATTTCGCGATCGATCAGCCTTGTGCCCACCAAAATTGTCACCAGCAGCCCCAGCAGACTGGTGGCGGCCAAACAGCCATCGAGCACAATTTTGCCAGCGGAATCACCAGCGGAAATTAAGGGCACTAGGGCGATCGCCAGCACCAAGGCTACGGCATAGACCAAGAGTAAATAGCCGATTTTGGCGCGCCAAGCCTCCAGAAAGGCATTGTGGGCGATCGCCCAAATTCGCTGGCCACTGAACCCAGCCAAGAATGCTCGCCAACCTGTTAATTGACCCATGTTCCTGACGAATTTTGAACGCAACGTGAATACAAGAGGGGATGGGCAAAGTCGCTGAGTTCAACGTTGATTGATCGGGTGTCGATTCCTTCAAGATCAATCAATACTAATCAATCCTAAATCAATTACAGTCTTTACCTATAACGATTGGCACACCATATCGCAGGTGTCATGGAGCAATTATGAGGTGGGCAGTGTCCACCCTACGGGCTAACGCTGGATCTGATGCTAATTAGTTCAAGGATGATTGATCCAAAACTAATTAACTCAAAGCCAATTAAGCCAGAGTTCAATAGATCTGTTAATCCTAATGATCCTGATGAGATCGATCAACACTATTGAAACAGATCGACCGGCCAGACAAACATACTAGCCGCATAGGCTCGGACATCGTTATTGTTCAGGGCCGGATGTTGATCAATCCAGGACTGGATCATAAAAGCAAACCGAATCCAAAAGGCTAGCAAGAAATGGCCCAGCAACCACATCGCCAAAGGAATGCGCTCTTTGATCGGCACTTTGTAGCGAGAATCCGTGGGCTTGCTGAGAAAGTCTTGGACAATTTTGATGGTAATTGAACTGAGCGGAAAGGTTAAGCAAGCTAGGTACAGGGCATCGGTGCGATCGCTGCTGGGATCCGCCAAAAACCGATAGAGCAACAGGGAGCACAGAGCACCGGCCATCCAGGGGCCAAGGGAAACACCCCGAATTTGAATTGGCTTTTGCTCGATCGACCAAACCACCCCAGACAGGGCCAGCATCAGGGCACTGAAACCCGAAAAGGTGCGCTGTAATTCCAGGTTGTTCGCACCCAACCGTGCCATAACAGACAAGATCAAGAAACCAATACTGACCCAAAGCAAGGTCTGCCAGGAAAAGGCTTTTTTGGGCTGTACAATTTTCCAAAAATCACTGCTGATTTCTTTGAGCATTGTTCGTCAATTTCCTAAACTTACAGTTGACTTACAGTTAACTTGCAATTGACTTGCAATTGACTTGCGGTTGTCTTTGAACTCGATGGGTCAACCTAAGCCTGGCGAAGGGCAAAGAGAATACTCTGGATGGCAATCACCAACGCGCCAATGCCGGTGCTGGCAATATGTCCCCAAAAGATCGTTTTTTTGGCTAATTCACTTTGAATGGACTGGTAGCGCTGAAAGAAGCTCTGGAGCTGCTTGCGCATGGTGATGGTGAGAGTGGGAGTTGCTTCGGTTTCCGGCTCTTCCGGAATGCCCAAATCAGCACCGGGAGCAGGATATTTCAAGATTAAGTCTAGGAATTGGACGGCGATCGACTTCAGTTCAAAGATTAGGAAAAAGACGATCGGGACAACAATTAATAACCAATTATTTAGCTCGCTCGACCAAACACCTTGCAAGATCAGCGCTTGTAAATCGTTTTGAATTGAGGGTGGGAACAGCTCATAGGCCGTGAAGAAACAGGCCCACCCCATGCACAGCACCAACAGCTCCATGGCGGCGGCATATTCCACGCTGCGGCGCTGGTTCATGCCCGCCAGTCGGTTGAAGATCACCGCTTCACTGGCGATCGCAATGAACAGAAACAGAATCTGAAAAATAACGGTGGGCAAAGGCAAGATCAGAGGCATAGGGGCGATCGGGGGGGTGTCAGGGTTTGCAGGCTGGGAGTTGGGGCCGGATAATGCTGATTTTACCGGGCTGGCTTCTCTGCGATCGGGCAAGTTGGATCACGATCAAGCCAATTGGGGCGATCGGGTCTGGGCGCTTCGGTCTAAGATCCTGAGGGCACGGCATTGGGATTATGTCCCTGCATTTTGCATCGCTGGCGCTGCGGGAAAAGCGGCGGCCGGAGCCTGGGGCGATGCCTTGTTCCCTGTCCCGTTAACGACCCGAGCGGCACCCGACACAGGCCCCTGAGCAATGGCTCAGATTCCGGTTTTTCAGTAACCTTCAGCAACGTTTGTAGCATCGGCATGAGAACCGCACCACGAAACGGCATTGGTATTCGCACAGCCCAGGCCCGCGACGATCGGGAATTGGGGCAAATCCACGTCTACGATGGCGCGGGTAAGGGCAAATCGCAAGCGGCTTTGGGCGTTGTGTTGCGATCGATTGGCTTGGGCATCCACAGCGACTGGCAAACCCGAGTTTTACTGTTGCGGTTTTTGAAGGGGCCCGACCGCCCCTACGACGAAGACGCGGCGATTGCGGCCTTGCAACGCGGCTTTCCCCACCTGATTGACCAGGTACGCACAGGGCGATCGGAATATTTCGGGTCCGAAGGTGTGACCAAGTTCGATCGCCTGGAAGCGCAGCGGGGTTGGGATGTGGCCAAAGGGGCGATCGCCTCGGGGCTATATTCCGTCGTCGTGTTGGATGAAATTAACCCCGTGTTGGACTTGGGGTTGCTGGATCTCGATGAAGTGATCAGCACCCTGAAGAACAAGCCATCGGAGTTGGAAATTATTGCCACAGGCCGCAGCGCCCCCACGGCCCTGCTGGATATTGCCGATTTACACTCGGAAATGCGCCCTCGGGAATTGGATCCCAACCTGAACTTGGAAGGCATTGAAGGCATTGAAATTTACACGGGCGCGGGCAAGGGCAAATCCACCAGCGCCCTCGGCAAAGCGCTCCAGGCGATCGGGCGGGGCATTGGCCGGGACAGTTCCCACCGGGTGCTGATTGCCCAATGGCTGAAAGGGGGCAGCGGCTACACCGAAGATGCCGCGATCGCCGCCTTGCAACAGAGCTATCCCAGCCTGGTGGATCATCTGCGGTTTGGACGCGATGCGATCGTCTGGCGCGGCCAACAACAGGAACTGGACTACATCGAAGCGGAGCGCGGCTGGGAACTGGCCCGTGCGGCGATCGCCTCGGGGTTATATAAAACGATCGTTCTGGATGAGCTAAACCCCACCGTTGATTTGGAATTGCTGGATGGGGAAGCGATCGCCCGCGACCTATTACGCAAACCCAAAGACACCGAAATCATCATCACAGGCCGTTGTTTGAATCCACCGGCTTATTTCAACCTAGCCAGCGTTTATTCGGAGATGATTTGCCACAAGCACTATGCGGAAAAAGGCATGGATCTGAAGCGCGGCGTTGATTTTTAGGACTGAATTTCAGGTTTGGATTTTTAACAGGAATCCTAGCGTTGTTTCAGCACCAACAGGGTCATATCATCTTCAGGCTGCTGGTGATTGAGATGACTTCGTAAATCAGCAACAATTGCCTCCACAATTTCCGCTGCTGGGCGATCGCGCTGTTGACAAGCCACCCAACAAAGCCGCTCTAATCCATAGGCTGTTTGTCGATCGCCCTGGGCTTCCGTGATGCCATCCGTGTAAAGCACCACCACATCACCCGATTGAAGTTCCAAGGTGGCTTTCTGCACCCAATGGGCAATATCTGGCTCAATCCCGATCGGGAAGCCCAAATCCATCGTGTCAAATCGTTCGATCACACCGCTCGATCGAACGACAACCACCTCCTCATGTTGCCCCGTTAAACACAGCCGCCCCCCTTGATAATCCAACAGCGCCAGGGTGGCATGTTTGTGCAAGTTCATGCGCTGTAGGTTTTCATAAATTGCACGGTTAATTGTGTTTAAAAAGCGGGCCGAGTTATGCTCACAGGCCGCCAACAGGGTGCGAGCCGCCATCTGAATCATCAGCATTAAGAGTCCGCTTTCTAGGCCATGGCCCGTCACATCACCGATGCCAATTTTGATGTGATCGCCCTGACAAATCACATCGTAATAATCACCGCTCACTTCCGCTGCGGCCGCCGTGAAACTGGCAATTTCTAACGATTCGATCGCCGCTAGTTCGCTCTTGGGCGGCAGCAACATTTTGTGTAAGCGATGGGCAATTTCTAACTCCGCTTGGGTTTTGGTTAAGGCTAATTGGCTGTTGCTCAAGGCCGCTTCCACCTGCTGGCGGTTGTCCATTTCCTGGCGCAAATCCTGCAAGGCCGTTTGCAGTTCTGCCGTGGCCTGGTCAATGGCCTGTTGCAGGCGGATCGGCTCGCCCATCAGCTTCCAAACCACTGCCCCCACCCCGATCGACAGCGCACCGCCCAGCAGCCAAATCACCCCCGCGATCGGGGAGCGATCACGCCAGCCCGATCGGGGAATTGCCGCTAACTGCCAACTGCCATTGGGAATCGCTGCCACCACCAGCACCGGATCCTGCTGAAAAACCTGAGCCTGGCCCCAAAACACATCGCCCCGTTCTCCCAGGCCGTCCTTGCCCCGAATGGTAATCGCCAATTGCTGGCTCACCTTTGGCAAATCCGCCGCTTCATAGATCGCCATTTCGTCCACCACCACACTGGCCAGGCCCCAGTAGGTCGGTGACGAATTCAAACCCGGTTGATCCACCACAAAAGCCGGGGTGCGGTTAATGAAAGCGACTCCCCCTTGCACCAATTTCACGGGGCCGGCAATGGTGGAGCGCTTTTGTTGAATGGCTCGCTCCACGGCGGCCCGTTGCTCCGGTTTGGCCACCAAGTTCAATCCCAAGGCCAACTCATTCCCTCGCAAGGGGTAGATATGGCTAATGACGGAGTTTTTAGCCAAGTTGACGCTGCGGATGCCGCTGTTTTTTTCCAGCAGCACCGTACCCATGCGGGCAAATTCCGCCTGGGTCACTTGGGGATTGGCCGCCACATAGGCAGCCAGAGACTCGGCCAGCAGCAGTTGGGAGTTGATATAGCCTTCGAGCTTGGCGCGAACCGTGCTGAGTTTGCTGAGTACCGTGGCCCGTTCCTGGCTGCGAAATTGGCGGTTTTCGGAACCGACCAACACGCTGGTTGCCACAAGCACAATCAGGGCCGCCGTGGCAGCGGCCCCGATCGACTGGGCCTGGCCAAATCGCAGTGGCGGCGATCGGCGCAGGGAAGTGGGCATAGACGAGATCTCCAGAGAATGCTGTTGCAATCGCCGTTGGTCTCTGAGTTTAACGGGTATAGTCCGGCGGCCGATCTCCGGCTGTGGCGGCTTCGGACGGTTCGATCGGAACCGTCACCGGATCCAATTCTGGCTCGCCATCAAGGGGCCCTTCCAGCACCGGGGCGATCGCCCGGGGTCGGCGGTTCAGCAAGGCCGCCGGCCAGGTCACCCACTCATGCATCAACACATAAAGGCAGGGGATCAAGAACAGGGTCAGCAACGTGGCCAGAGACAGCCCCGAAAACACCACAATCCCCAAGGGTTGCAGAAATTCTCCGCCGGCTCCCATGCCCAGGGCCATGGGCAACATCCCCAAAACCGTGGTGATCGTGGTCATCAGGATCGGGCGGAGCCGCTGGGGCGCGGCCTGGACGATCGCGGCTTTGCGGGTGAGTTGGTATTGTTCGCGCAGTTGGTTCGCCAGTTCCACCATGATGATGGCGTTGTTCACCACGATCCCCACCAACAGCACCGCACCCACCACCACCGTGGCCCCGATCGCCGTTTGGGTCCAATAGAGACCGAGAATCCCGCCGGCCACCGCCAGGGGAATCGCAAACATGATCACCAACGGGTCAATCAGGGAGTTGTATTGCACCGCCATCACCACAAACACCAGGAAGGCCGCCAAACCACCCAACAGGGGCAAGGCTCCTTGGATTTGGCGATTGCTTTCGGCGGCGGGACTGGGCAACCGGGTCACCCCCGCAGGCAACTCCAGCTTGCCGAGGATTTGATCCACTTCCGCCAGGGCATCGCTGAGGCTGGCTCCGGGATTCAGGTTCCCGGCCACCAAAAACACCGATCGCTGGTTAATCCGCTGAATTTCGCTGGGGGCTTGGGCGCTGTCGAGGCTGGCCACTTCGCCCAAGCGCACGAGCCGATCGGCCCCGGCAAACAGGGGCAGGTCTAGCAGTTGGGAGGGGTTGCTGATGGCAGCGCGATCAAGCCGCACGCGCACATCAACCAACCGGTTCCCCCGTTGCAATTGGGTAGGTACGGAACCTTGGATCGCTGTTTCGATCGCCTGGCCAATGTCCGTGATGTCCAGATCCAAATCGGCCAAGCGGGTGGGATCCGGACGAATTTGCACCTCCGGCTGCGGGCGATCGCCATCGGGGCGAAAGGCGGCCAGCGTGGCTTGCTCATCAAGGGCTGTCAACACCTGCCGCCCGGCCCGTGCCAGGGCCGCCGGATCATTGCCCTGCAAAATCACATCCAACTCTGCTCCCCGCACGGGCGAGTTATTCAAAATCAAGCCCCGCACTTCCCCGGGTCGCAACCGCAGGCGAATATCCACCAAATTCAGCTTTTGCAGTTGCCGATTCACCCGCTCCACATAGGCTTCCACATCAGCCCCCGGTTTCAGGGTGATGGTGCTGGTGCTGCGCAGGGGATTTTCGTTGGTGTTGCTGCCAAAGAGGGATCCCCCGATCGTGGTGAAGGCGTATTCCGTTTCCGGTTGTTGGCGCAGAATTTGGTCAACTCGCTCCATCACCTGGCGATTGGTTTCCAGAGTGGTGCTGGGTGGAAAGATGGCCACCAATTGCGCTTGGCCCGTGGCAATGCGCGGCAGGATTTCTTGGGGAATGTAACCAATCACCGACAGGCTGCTGACCGTGAGGGCCGTGGCAATGACCAACACCACCAACAGCCGCACCCGCATTAGCCCGCCCAGCAGCCGGCCATAGTTGACCATCACCCCATCCATCCAGCGATCGAACGCCCGCAGGGGCCACCAACGGCCCACCCCGCTCGACCAACGCACCGCCAGCAACCGCGCCGCCATGGCTGGCACCACCGTGGCCGCCACCAAAATCGAGGCCGCCACCGCAAAGCTGATGGTCAAAATCAGTTCATTAAACAGCAGGGCAATGAACCCGCCGATGAACAAAAAGGGCAACACGGCTACCAGGTTGGTGCTTGTGGAAGCCAACAGGGCCGACTCCACCGCTTGGCTGCTGGCGATCGCCCGATCGACCACTTCCGCTGGCTCCACCTCTCGGCCATTGGCGCGGGTTCCTTCCACGATCGCTTCCATCATCACGATCGAGTTATCCACCACAATCCCTACACCAAGAGCCAAACCGCCCAAGCTGAAAACGTTGATCGTCAGGCCCCAAAACCGCATCAAAATCACCGCCGCCAAGGTAGCCAGCGGAATCGAAATCGACACAATCAAGGTTTGGCGCAGGGATCCCAAAAAGATAAAGACCGCAAAGGCCGCCAACCCTGTCCCCATCAAGCCTGAGGAAATCACGTTGGAGACAGCGTTTTGAATAAACACCGACTCGTCTAGGGTAGGCAACAGGGTCACATCCGCCGGAATCGTGCCATTGGCCGCCAGTTCCTGCAACCGCTGTTTGACGGCGGCCACCACGGCGATCGAGTTGGCATCGGACTGCTTTTGCACGCTCAGCTTCACCGACGGCTGACCATTCAGGCGCACTTCCACCCGCTGCTCCGCCGTGCCATCCACCACCGTGGCAAAGTCACTGAGGGTCACGGTTTGGGTAGGGGCGCTGCCGTTGCCATTCCGCACCACAAAGGGCAATTGGGCTAGCTCAGCCGCATTGCGAAACCGGCCCGTGGCCCGGGTCAGGGGTTCCCCATCGGGGGCATAAATCCGGCCGCCGGAAATATCTTGGTTGCGATCGCTCAAGCCATCCAACACCGTTTGCAGATCCAGCCCGATCGCCTGGAGCCGTTGCAGATCCAGCGTGACCCGCACCTCTTCTTCCACCCCGCCGGACACATCCACCGAGGCCACCCCATCCACCACATTCAGCTCGCGCGAGAGTTCCTCATCGGCAAACACCCGCAACTGGGCAGGAGATTGGGTAGGCGAGGTCACCGCCAACTCATAAACCGGTAACTGGGAGGGGTCAAATTTAAACAGCCGTGCATTTTCCACCGCGTCCGGCAGTCGGCCCCGGGCCCGGTTAAAGGCCGCCGTTGCATCATTCAAGGCCTGGTCTAAGTTGCCGCCCGGCTGAAAATATAAATCCAGACTGATGCTGCCCTCCCGCGTTTGGGAATACACCTGCACCACGCCTTCGGTGGCTGAAAGGGCTTCCTCCAGCGGCCGGGTGATTTCATCGATCGCCACTTCCGGCGACACGCCCGGTGCATCGGCCCGCAAACCAATCCGGGGATAGGTGATGGAGGGCAGCAAGTCCACTTGCATGGTGCTGACGAAGAAGCCCCCGAGGACGATCGCCGCAACCGCCAACATCAGGGTGGCAATGTGACGACGAATCGACAGGGCGCTGAGACTAAAGCCCGTGGGCCGCGAATCAAACATTTGCCTTACCTCGCGGGTTCAGAAATTGCACTCAGTCGCACCCGATCGCCCGCGGCCAGGGGGCCGCTACTGCGCAGGACATAGCGATCGCCCGGTTGCAGACCCGAGAGCACCTGCACCTGGCCATCAAACCGGGATCCCAACTGCACCAACCTTGGCGCAACGGTTACGGCTTCTCCTTCCCCTTGCACCACAAACACCGTGCCTTGGGTGGGAACAGGCGCGTTGGCGGCGGATTGCCCAGCTTCGGCAGAACGCCCCCCTCGCCCCCCCGGCCCACCGGGAGCGCGATCGGCCAGATCGGCCACCGCCAAGGCCCGCTCGGGAATGGTGACTCGGGCGGCGGCCGCCTGGGCAAAGCTCACCCGGGCCAACAGCCCGCTACCCAAGCGCCCATCAGGGTTGGGGATAGTGATTTCTACGGGCACTTGCCGAGCCACCGCGTCGCCCAAGGGAGAAATGGCCGTGACCCGCCCGATAAATTCTTGACCCGGCAAGGCATCCAGCCGCACCCGGGCCCCTTGCCCCAGCCGCACACCCGCCAGGGACCGATCGGACAGGCGCACCAAAATCTTGAGTTGGCTAAAGTCACCAATGCGGATAATTTCGCTGCCCGGTTGGGCCAGGCTGCCGGGTTCCAACAGCTTGGCCAACACACGACCGCTGAGGGGCGATCGCACCAGTGCAAAATCCTGGCGTTGGCGAGCTTGATCGGCGATCGCCTGTTGGGCGGCCACCCTGCGCCGGGCTACGGCCACGGTTTGCTGGCGGGTTTTCACCTGTTGGCGGGCGGCCTGGAGGGCTTTGGCGGCAGTTCCCACGGCCGTGCGGGCATTTTCCACGCTTTGCTCTGCGATCGCCCCTTCTCGAAACAACCGCTCTAGGCGATCCAGATCAGACTTCGCCTGTTGCAGTTGCAATTCTGCTTCACCCTCTCGGGCCTGGGCTTCGCCAATTTGGGCTTGACTGCTGGCCACTTCCAGCTCACGGGCAGAAACCTCCGCTTGGGCTTCTACCGCCTCGGAGGTCAACAACCGCGCATCCACTCGCGCTAACAGTTGCCCTTGGCGTACCGGTTGCCCCACGTCCGATCGCATGTCTAGCACGTAGCCTTCCACCCGCGATCGCACGGCCACTTCTCGAAAGGGCTGAGTGGTGCCGCTATAGTCCTGGGTGGTTTGCTGAGTGGCGGTTTTGGCCAAGGCCACATCCACCGAAGGCGGCCCCGCTCGATTGGCGGCTCCCGGCGGGGCCGGTTGGGCATCACTGGGGGGAATGGCGTTTTGGCAACCGCTGGCTAACAGGGCCAAGCCACAGAGGCCACTGAGCCAACGCTGCCGGATGGACTGTGGGCCAACTTGCCGTTGCCCCCGCGTCACGGACATGAAACCGAGCCTGACGCGGGAATTCGTTTCAGAATCGGTTTCAAACCCAAGCTTTGCAGAGGGGCCAGGGCGGTGATTACAGCGACCCGATCGAAACCGCCTTTGGGGCGATCGATCCAAGCCGATCGGCAACCCAAGGGACACCATTGGAGGAACTGAAAGGTTATTCATGGGTCGATCAGTTGATGGGAGCAGTCAAAGCTGTGGAGCAGTTCTGCCGAAGCCGATCGCCCCGAAAGACTCGATGGCTCGTGCCATTGGCTAGTCGGACTGGCGCGATCGACGGGAGGATTAATTTCGTAATGGTTCTTTACAGAATCAGTGCTACCTTAGCGCACCTGATCCCAATCCCGCCGAAAAAAATTTGGTCGCTTGGGTTGACGAATCCAAACTTTTAGGCGATTATTAACTTCGCTGAACGGGGCTATAGCTCAGTTGGTAGAGCACTTCAATGGCATTGAAGGGGTCAGCGGTTCGAATCCGCTTAGCTCCATCCCGTTCCAGAAGGAACAGCAAGTTAACAATAAACTTAAAAATAGACCTAAACGGTTAGAAGTAGACCTAAACGGTTGAAGAAATTCCTGAAAATTTAGGGGAGGTCTGAAGCCCCAGCCCTGAATATTCAAAGCTAAGTATTCAAGCCCGAATATTCAAAGCTAAGCATTCAGACTCCATATCCTGATCAACAGCTCCCCCCCATGGCGATCGAGATTGAGCGGAAATTTCTGGTGCGATCGAACCGTTGGCGCGATCTTGTCCAACCGGGCAAACGCTACCAACAGGGCTATCTATGGTCGGATCCCGTGCGCACCGTGCGGGTGCGCATTGCGGGCGATCGAGCATTTCTAACCATCAAAGGCCAAACCGACGGTCTGGCGCGATCGGAGTACGAATACGAAATTCCCGTCATTGATGCCACGGAAATGTTGGCGACGCTCTGTGTTTCACCCCCGATCGACAAAGTTCGCTATCGGTTACCTTGTGCAGAAGGTTGCTGGGAAATCGATGAATTTTTTGGCAGCAATGCGGGACTCATCGTGGCGGAAATTGAACTCGATCGCCCCGATCAACCGGTGCAACTACCAGACTGGATTGGTGAAGAAGTGTCTCACGATCCCCGCTATCGCAATTCTGCCTTAGCCGATCGCCCCTTCAGCACTTGGTAATTTTTAAGGCAGATTGGTAGCTTTTCGGGCAGTTTTTTCAAGCAATTGTTTAATTGAAAGCGATTGTTTAAGAGCTGATTTATAAATCAATTATTAAGCATCTAGAGCAGCCAATCTTCTCACCATCAAATGCATTAAGCAGCCATAGATCATCCCTTCACTCGTTTCCGAATACAACTCATAGTCCTTGCTCAATCGCCGAAATCGGTTCAGCCAGCCAAACGTCCGCTCGACAATCCATCGCTTGGGCAACGTCTCAAACCCTTTACCGATTCGGCTGATCACCTCCACGC
>NZ_JAZAQF010000022.1:0-66451 GCF_043235035.1 Limnothrix redekei LRLZ20PSL1
TGAGCAAGGACTATGAGTTGTATTCGGAGACGAGTGAAGGGATGATCTATGGCTGCTTAATGCATTTGATGGTGAGAAGATTGGCTGCTCTAGATGCTTAATAATTGATTTATAAATCAGCTCTAATTGTTGATAGTCAGTTGTGGTTAATTGTTGAAGTTGCTGACAGCTAATTGTTGATGGTCAGCCATGGTCAATTGTTGAAGTTGTTAACAGCCAATTGTTAATAGCTAATTATTGACAGTTGATGGCTTGATCGTCTTAAGTGATGGCTTGATTGTCTTAAGATTCTGATCGATTTGCCAGATAGTTCTGAAGCTGCTCGCTCTTTTCAGCAAGCAGAGAGATTTCTGCATCGATCAGATCTTCTAGAAAATAGTCAATCTGGTAAATCAAGCCACTTTTTGGTTCAAAACAACTATCATCCAAACAAGCAAATTGACGCATTAACACATCTACCAATTGCCCAAAGAAATCAGCATAATTTCGCATCTGAAACTCGCCCGCATTGTAAATTGCCAGCAATAAATGTTGCCAGCGATCGAAGGCTGCCCTTTCCTCCTGGGCCTGATCAGTGCTCACCAACCAAGACACAAAGGCATATTGAAACTCTGCCAAAAAGCGATCGGTTTGGCCATGATGGGTTCCCAAAAGAGCATTCACAAATCGGGAGGGTTCGATTGTCGAATCCTGCTGATGGAGCGTTGGAGGAAAAGATTCAGCAGGTAAGTGCATGACCAGGCCATACCAAGCCCCAAAGAGTTGATGAGGATAGTCTTGGTTGGTAGGGCTGAATTGTCCTTGATTGAACTGCTCGATCGCCTGGTCAGCAATTTCGGCGCTGGGGTTAATCAGTCCCCGATCAGGGTCAAAGGTTTTCACCAAGATTTCATCAACCTGTAACCAGCACCAAACTCCCTGGTAATTTTCCCGATCTTTGACCCCAACATAGTGCCAACTCCCTGGCGGAACCATGGTCAGCGCAGTGTTGGAATGCTCGATCGGGAAATAGGCTAAGTCAATTTGAACTTCATCTGCCGGAAGATTCAACAGCAAAATTGAGCTAAACACAAAATTGAGCCAAACATAGGACGAACCAGTATTGCTGCATTTGGGGACTTTGCCTAGGACTGGTGCAACGTGGCAATCACCCAAACATCGCATAGCAATAGCAACAGGGCACAACCCAGCAGGGCAATGTACATCCACGGTTGCGCCAAGGGCCTGACATCACGCATATCAAGGCCCGTTTGTCCTTGCACTTGCTTCACCAAACGGGAAAAGCCCGCAACCCGCATGGGCAGCAAATAGCCTTCGCCCGATCGACTCAGGAAGTAGTAAACCAAGCCGCCTTGACCGGTCGTTTTGGGTTTCAGCGCTTGGATATCGCTCCAGGGCAAAAACCAACCCTTGCGAATCAGCCAGCGAAACCAAACGGGATAGGTGACGCGGATCCCTTCTGTGGTTAGCTCCACCTGTTCAGACAAGGCTCCCCACAACAACACCAGCCCGATCGCCAGGCCAACCCACAGTGTCGAGGGCGAAATGCTTGGGGAAATGCTCGGATCGTTGGTTGCCCCATTCACCTGGGTCAGAAAGGGCAGCGGAAGGGTTAGGGCCCCATAAAGCAAAACCAGGGTGAGCCGAATCAAAATTGAAATTCGGTAGGTTTTGGGGAGGGGGAGTTCTGGGGCGATCGGGGGTTGGGGAGCCGCTGCGGACGATGATGGGGCGATCGAGTTCGGAGGTGGCAAAGACATCCAGCAAACTCCTCAGGCTTCACGATTCTTGATGGTTTTCGCCTCTAGGGTAACGCGCTGGTTCGATCGCCCTCAGCATTTCTACCCCACTAGCGGTTTGTTCATGAGTGCTTTGTTCGTGGGCGCTTTCTTCATGGGCGCTTTCTTCAAGGACGTTTTGCTCAAAACCCATCAGCCCCCAAATCGCCCGCCAGGGATCAGCCGCCAAACATGATAAACCCCCGGTCGCGATCGCCACTGGGGGTTTGCTCAACCGATCTTGAACAGGCTCGCGATCGCGCCCCCCCAAGACCAAGAACTCAATTATCGAGAGCTATCGATTAGCTGCCGATCAACGGACTCGAACTTACTTGTACAGTTCGGTCGAGAGGCGAAAAGCCAAGATGCCGGGGATGATGGCAATAACTAGGGCGACGTAAACTTGCGTATCCGAAAGCATCGCTCTAAAGACTCCAGATGTTAAAGGGACTGACTTCACTACTTTCAACCACCCGGCTCAATTCAGGAATAGGTTCGTTACAAGGCGTAATAACAGCGTTAGGCTAGTAGGAGTTGCAAAATTTGCCATCAGACCATTGGCCCGAAATGCTCGATCAGTTCCTCGACTTTTACCCCAGCTTTGGCGTTGACACCGCGCTGTTGTTATTGGTGTTGGTGGCGTTGGAGGCCGTGCTCTCGGCAGACAATGCAATCGCCCTCGCTGCGATCGCCCAAGGATTGCAGGATCCCCAACAACGCACCCGGGCCTTAAATTTTGGGCTAGTGGCAGCTTTCATTCTGCGCATTGCCCTGATTTTGCTCGCCACTTGGGTGATCCGCTATTGGCAAATTGAAATGGTGGGGGCCCTCTATCTCCTGTGGCTCACCTTCAAGTTTTTCACGGGGGAAAATGACGACGATGGCGAAGGCCACAAGGCATTTCGGTTCCAAAATCTTTGGCAAGCCGTTCCCACCATTGCGCTCACTGACCTGGCCTTTTCTTTGGATAGCGTCACCACCGCGATCGCCATTTCTGACCACACCTGGCTGGTGCTGACGGGGGGAACCCTAGGAATCATCACCCTGCGCTTCATGGCAGGGCTGTTTATCCGCTGGTTAGATGAGTATGAAAACCTGGCGGCCGCTGGCTACGTCACCGTTGGTTTTGTCGGCGCGCGTCTGTTTTTGAAGGCGATCGAGGGAGCCTTGGGGGTCGATCTCTGGATTCCACCCGATTGGATGACGATTAGCTTCATCGCCATCACCTTCATTTGGGGATTCTCGGTGCGCAAGGAGTCTGTACAAACGGAAACGGTTGCCGCAGAGTCGATCGCCCCCAATCCCAACTCCGAAGCCCAAGACCAACCAGCGCCAGAGCCGATCGACCAGCGCTAGGGCCTCTGGCTGAGACATTCCCAATAGAGCCAAACAGGTCTAGACAGATCCCAATAGATCCCAATAGATCTAAACAGATCCAAAATCATTCCAAAAATCCGAAGGATTCCGAGCTGCTCCGCCGGATCTTTCGGATTTGCTATTTGGAGGTGGACTCCAATTGGTGCAGATAAAAATAAACCGCCCAGCGCAGTATTCCAGGGCGATCGCTCAAGTGTTGAGCAGGCATGGCAGACCCACAGTTGGGTATTGAGCAAACCAAAGCCGCGATCGCAGGATGGACTGAACTAGGCGGATAACCAACCTAACGGAGCAAAGAACCTTAGGAGTCGAGACGCTGCCGCGAAAGGGCTTGCAACTGTTGCAACAGGGACTCGATATCCGCTTGCAGGTGCAGGAACTCAATTTGTTGCTTGACATCAAAGGGCAACTGCACTGCCTCTGCCGCCGCCGGTTTAATTACCACAGAAGACGCACTAGCCATAGGTTTATTGAAGAAAAATGAAGATCGTGGTGGTTTGAAGCAAGTATTTTGGCGCAATTCTAACGCGAAGTTTACAATTGTCCACCCCTCGTTACGAATTAACCCCGCCTGAGACAGACCCCGATCGAGACTCTATGACCCACAGTGCGGGCTGATCGCCCCATTTCCCGTGCTTCGGGTGTGGGTTTCCGATTCGGAACCTCACCCCCACCAAGTCTCCGAGGGATCGTTAACCTGTTGCCAGGGGCCGCGGTCATTTTGCACGGAGCGACTTCTCATTCTGTAGCTCAACTCCATGTCCTCAACCCATTGTTTAATTTGATCAACTAATCAAATTGTCAAGATTAGCTAATAACTAAACCAGTTACCTAACCAAATAAACCAGTTACCTAATTGAACTAACGAAGCCAATTACCTGGTTAAACAGCTCGACTCGTTGAAAGATCGCCGCAGAAAATTGCCGAAGCCTCCAGGCATCCAGCATTTTCAGACAGGTACTCCCAGGAGAGTACACTCAGGAAAATTATTCTTAGGGAATTAATTTTCAGAGACTTAATCACGATGGATCAGTCGTAGAAGTGCTTTGTCGAAAACCGCCTTTCTCTTGAAGTGCTGAGGGCTGGAACGACAAAATCAGCATTATTGATTTTTCTCGATTAATTTTGTCTCGATCGACTACATCTCGATCGGTTTTGGTGGCCGGCTCCGGTGGGTTGAACATACCCCTTGATCAGAAAGAGTGCCGACGACTGTCCGTGTTTCGTCTCGGCACTCTTACTGGTTCGCTCCTCACACACCACCAGAATGATAGCCGAGGAATTTGAATCTGTCACCCCATCGCCACCCAAAATTCATCAGGAATTCACGTCCTTGTCATGAAAAACCGTCCCCATCAAGGGTTGGAGCGTTTAAGAAATTTTTTCGCACGTCATGCTTTTGGGGTGGAATCGGCGCAAATCCTGTGGATCGCCCCCCCCGATCGCGTTGTATCAATCCAAGGAACCGACTAGCTGGGCCGGTTTTCTCAAAACATGCCCTAAAACATCCACAAAAATATCCACACAAATATCCACAAAATATTTATTTATCGATATAAACCGATGAAATAAATTCGATGAAATAAATCGAGATGCAATGGATCAAGTCAATGTCAAATCAGCAAACTCAACCGGTCGATCGAGCAGCTCATGCCGCCCAGATCAGGGATTTCGGCTGGATCAAACAAGCCAAAGAAAACTGTGAAAAAATTGAGTAATCATCTACCCGAGTTTTTCCCGAGTTTTGAATATACTGGGCAGCAATAGAACTTTGATACATCCTCCATCCCAGATCGAGACCAGCAGCCCGAAGCGAGAACCCATGAGATTTTGGGTGCAATGTAAACGAGCTGTTTCAGGAATGGGGTCTCCGTATTTTCACGGTTATGATACGGGTGATCCCTTGGGCTATCTACTTTCGATCGCTGTCCCTTTTGCACTGGGTTTCCTGTCATGTATTCGCCTCTGACGCAGTCCGAATTTGATCGCCCTTTCCTGACTTGGCAGCGTGTGCTGGATTGGGCCCAGGATCACTACCGCTGCCGCACTTTCGGCAAAGATGAAAAGATTCCCACTCGCCCGGGCCTCTTGTATCTCGTAGAGCGCGGTGCGGTGCGACTGGTTGGCTCGTCGGTCATGACCGCCACGGCTGCCATTCAGGATCAAGATGAAGACGAGGACGGACTCGATCCCGCAATGGATGAGGCCTTTCTGGGGTTTGTGGGGCCTGGGCAGCCCTTTGAAATCATTGCCCAATCGCCCTTCGCGCTCCAAAGCTACGCCCATGTGGATCGCACCAGTGTGCTGTGGATGTATTGGAACGATTTGGAAAACTGGCCCCACTTCCGCCGTGAAGTGCTGGATGCGTTCCGTCAACAGCATCAACGGAAATTGCTTTGGTTGAGCACCTTGGGTCAACGCCGCACGATCGATCGCCTGTTGGGTTATCTGACCCTCCTGATTGAGGAGTTTGGTCAAACCTGTGATGATGGCTACTACTTGCCCTGGACGCTAACCCATGCCCAAATTGGCAGCGCGATCGGCTCAACGCGAGTGACCGTGACCCGCCTGATGGGGAAACTGCGGAAGCGCGGCCTGATTAGCACCTATGGCGATGGTCTGATTTGCCTGCCAGCGGAAGTGATGGGTAAATCCTTGCGAGATGTCAGCCCCAAAGCAACCCTGATTACCGAGTCTCTACCCCTGGCTGCGGCTGTGTAGGCGAGATTAAGAGATCGGGACTAGGGCGGGGCGACGGCGAAGCGACGCGGACATGGTTGCCTTTGGTTTTCGCTGTCCTCATGGTTGTCCTACTGGCCACCGGCTCGGGTGTCCTAATTGACTGCCCTAATTGACTGCCCTAATTGTTGGTCATTCCCAAGGATCCTCGGTTGAGGGAGCAGCAGCCTACGGCAAATCTACACCGCTGAAGCAAAATAGAGACGGTTCTGGTTGAAAGTGACGGAAACGGAAATCAATGAGCCGGATTCTGAACCATGGATTCAGAGTCCGGTTTCGATCGCTTTCCCGTGAGTTCGCTTTCGGTTTAGAACTTTGGTTCGCATCGTCGCTGGGAGGGGGGAAATGCCAAGCCAGGACGATTGCTGTTGCTCTTTTTTGGTACTGCTGCACCAGGGCCTATGACGGCGCAATCTTCGGTTCTTGATCTTGCTCGCCAGGGAGATCCCATGGCGATCGCCCGGTTGATGAATCAATCCCTTGAGCCTGCCGGGGTACAAGTCCGCACGGATCTTGTCCAGGATTGCCTGACGGTGATGGCGGCGGGCGAGTTGGGGCCGCCAGACCAGGACTTTTTGGTGGATTTTGTGCGGCGGGGAATGCTGGGGCTGGCTGCGCCCGTGGTGCGGCGGGTGGTGGTGCAGGGCTATGCGCCCGGGGCGGCGGCTCCCAGTTGGCAAATGGGTATTGATCTGCAAGAGGCCGGAACGATCGCGCCTCACCCATTGGTGACCCAGCCTTCGAGTCGATCGCGCCGGGCCGGAGGAGCACGTTCTAGGCAACCCTCGGGGCGATCGGTTGTTCATACCGTGGCCGCCACGGATGCCACCCTGTCCACGCCACGGGTCATCGGCTGGGTGAGCATTTTGGCCTTGGCGATCGGGGCCACAGCGGCGGCCCGCTGGGCCATCTCCTGGCTCGGAGAAACCAACATCTACGAAGTGGCCTACGTGGGCCATTTCCTCCGCAGTTTGGAAATTTTGGAACTGCTGAATCTATTGGTGTTTGCCGTGTTGGGCATGGGCGCAGGCATTGCAGCCGGTGTGTTGCCGCCCCCTCGGGGCCAACAACTCACTGCACTCGTGTTGGCCGTAGCTGTGCCCGGCCTGTTTGCCATTGCTCCGGCCGTGCGGCAACAGGCCTGGATTAACCGCGCCGCCGACCATCAGCGGATCACGCCCGAGCAAGCCAAAATTCAAGTTGAGCGCTTTTTGAGCAAGCAAGTGGGACAAAGCGGTCTTTGGGGGTTTTATACCTACTCAGCTCGCTATCCAGAATTGCCCTTGGCTCCGGATGCCATGCGGGAAATTCCCACCATCGATCGACAGGTGAAAGCTACCCTTGCCAATTTGCTGCGCTGGCAAACCAAATCCATTGAGCAACTGTTGGAGGGTTGCACTTGGGGTGTGCGGGGTTTTTATCTCCTGTTGGCCGTGCTCACCACCTTGACCCACTTTCAACAGGGCTTGCGCTACGGGTGGCGTTGGTTTGGCTGGCGCTAGTAGCGTGGCTGTCTTAATTCGCTGGGTTAAATGACATGGCTGTTACTGTCACCTGATCGTTAAGCAGCAAGATGCTCAAGCCCCTTGTTACCACGACTGGCTCCGCAACTTTGACCCAATGCCTTAAGCCTGTCACGCTACTAGGCCAATCAACGGCTTGGAACAAGATTCAGAAATTCAGTTGGTAGAATCAGGGCAATTTTCCTGGGTGGATAGTTTCACTGTCGCCCGCTCGATCGCACCCTTTGGCAACGCACCCTTTGGCAACTATGACCATCTTCCCCGTCCTTGACATTCGCAATTTGCAAGTGGAATTTGGTGCCGGTGAGTCGGCCATGCGAGCGGTGGATGGGTTGTCCTTGCAGTTACAGCCCGGTCAAACCTTGGGACTAGTGGGGGAATCCGGCTCGGGAAAATCCGTCACGGCCTTGGCGATCGCGGGGTTGCTGCCCGAATTGGGTCGCGTCAGGGGGGATGGCATTTGGTATCGAGAACCTAATGCCGAAGAAGCGGTGAATTTGCTGAAGCTTTCGCCGGAAGCCCTGCGGCGTTACCGAGGGCGACGGATTGGCATGATTTTTCAGGAACCCATGAGCGCCCTGAATCCGGTCTATACCTGTGGGTTCCAGATCATTGAGGCGATTCGATTGCACCGGGGCCTTTCGGAGGCGGCGGCCCGACAACAGGCGATCGCCCTGTTGCAGGAGGTGAAATTGTTGCCGCCGGAGTTGGAACTGCGGGCCCAAATTCGCGATCAGTGGCGCAACGGCAACCCCAGCGATCGGGAATTGCAACAGGCCGTGACCCAACGCCAACAGGCCATGCTCGATCGCTACCCCCACCAAATGTCCGGTGGTCAGCTCCAGCGGGTGACGATCGCGATCGCCCTGGCCGGCGACCCGGCGATTTTGATTGCCGACGAACCCACCACCGCCTTGGATGTGACCGTGCAGGCGCGGATCTTGGAACTGCTGCGGGAGTTACAACGCCACCGCGCCATGTCCATTCTGTTCATCACCCACGATTTGGGGCTAATTGCAGAACTGGCGGACGATGTGGCGGTCATGTACCAGGGGCAGTTGGTGGAGCAGGGATCCGTGGAGCAAATTTTTACCGCCCCCCAACATCCCTATACCCAAGGGCTGCTGGCTTGCCGGCCGCGGCCAGAATTGCGGCTGCGCTATTTGCCCACGGTGGCGGACTTTTTGAGTGCAGCAGCGCGGGATTCAGCCCCGATCGAACCGGGTTCCTCGGCCACGTCCCTTGCGCCCCAGGCCCCGATCGCCCTGGCCATTCCACCGGACGAAACACGCGATCGACTCACCAAGCTCCAAGCATTGCCGCCCCTGCTGTCCGTGCGGGATTTGCGCGTGGCCTACGCGGTCAAGGGTTGGCTGGGCATGGCCCAACGGCACGCCTTGGCTGTGAATGGTGTGTCCTTTGAGGTGTTTCCTGGGGAGACCTTGGGTCTGGTGGGTGAAAGTGGTTGCGGCAAAAGCACCCTGGCGCGATCGCTCCTGCGGTTGATTGAACCCATGGGCGGCCAAATTCGCTTTGATGATCAAGACATTTTGCAGCTCAAGGGCAAAGCGCTACGGGCCCTGCGGCGCGAAATGCAAATTATTTTCCAAGATCCCTTCAGTTCCCTGAATCCGCGAATGACCATTGGGACCGCGGTCATGGAACCGATGCTGATCCATGCCCAAGGCAAAACCAACCACCCCCTACCCGCCCGCAAAATGTATCGCGAGCAGGCGGCCTACCTCCTGGAGCGGGTGGGTCTCAAGCCCGACTGGATGAACCGCTATCCCCACGAGTTCTCTGGCGGTCAGCGCCAACGGATTTGCATTGCCCGGGCGCTGGCCTTGAATCCCAAGTTTCTAATTTGTGATGAGTCTGTGTCGGCGTTGGATGTGTCGGTGCAAGCGCAGGTGCTGAATTTGCTGAAGGAATTGCAGAGCGAATTTAGTTTGACTTACATTTTCATTTCCCATGATTTGGGCGTGGTGAAGTTCATGAGCGATCGAATTGCCGTGATGAACCAAGGCCGGTTTGAGGAGTTGGGCCCCGCTGATCAGGTCTATGACCACCCTCGGGAAGATTACACGCGCCAACTGATCGCGGCCATTCCCAAGAACCGATTCGATCGCACCATGGTGCAACCCCAACCCGATCGCCAGGCTTCTTGAGCCGATGCCAAACAAGATCAGCCTGAAAAACCAGCAACGCGACAAGCGCCTAACAAGCAGTTAAGCCCAACCAGCCGGTGATAAGCATAAGCCGCTAAATCGATCGCCAGTTGCCCAGCCGCTCAATTAACCGCTGCACCACTCCCATCAGTTGCGTCAACTCTTGCGATCGGGGGTTGAAGTCTTGAGACAGGGAAGCCCGCACCTGCATCTCCGCTAGCTTCTTTTGTAGTTGGCGGGTCAGGTCGATCGCATCTTGGCTCAGTTTCGAGAGCTGTTGGCGCTGATGAAACTTCAAGGCCGCTCCTCGCAAAACCTGCAACGTGGCCTCTTCGCCCAACCGGCCCGGCGCAATTCGCAACCGCAGGAGCAACAACTCACTGCGATAGATGCGCTCGATTTCGACCTGACGCGGTTTCCCCACGGGAGGCAACAGGGGCAAATTAGCCAGCAACTTTAGCTCATCGATCACCCCTTGAAAGGTGGAAGGGAGCAACGGATCCAGGGCCGCTTGCATAATCCCATCGCGGCTACAGAGAATTCGGGTGCGATCGATCTCAGGGCGATCAAAATATAGCCGGCCAATCCCTCCTTCAATCGCCCTTTGCAACAACTCTTGCATCAGGGCCCGAGGCGGCAAATCCCCCAATTCCGACAGCGGGCGATCGGCATAGCGAGTGTGCAACACCAGAGGACTGGGGTTTAAGTCGGCCCACTCGATCGGGACGGACACCGTGGGATGAATCCAAGCAGCCTCCACCTCCGAAGCACTCGGAACAGCGGTTTGGGCCGGTGGAGTCGATCGCTCCAACGCCTGCACCAAAGCTTGCTCCAACTCCGCCAACTCCGCCGGTAAATCTACGGATCCATTTGTCGGTCGCTCAGTAGACAAATCGACAGACAAATCGACGGGCAACGGGGAAGGGGCCGCGCCCTGTCCTGTGCCTAGGTCACTAGCAGTCACCACTGCATGGTTCGTAAGGGTATCCATAGGTAGATCCGGAATATCATCCGATGTCAGCGAAGGGGAGCCGCAGGCTTCCGCTAACTCCCCATTCCGGTGCAATTGTTGCCAATCAGGATCTGGGGTACTTTGGGCCGCCGTCGCCAGGGTTTCGGTCACGTCCACCGCTCCCAAGTCCACCGATCCGGGATCCACCAGCGAGGGATGTGCCGCCAGGTGATGCAACTGATGTTCCTCGGAACTGCCGGCGCTTAAACAATTCTGGGGACTGGCCCAAGGGTCAAATGGTTCGGAGTTGTCATGGTTTTGAAACCGACCAACCGGTTGGGTTTCCAGGTCGTCGTCTGGATCTGGCTCGTCTGGGGGCGGCAGAGCGCCAAACTGATTCCAATGCGCAAAGTCTGCGGGAGCACTGACGGTTTCTCCCAACTCATCCAACTCCTCATCGTCCCAATCGTCCATCAAATCATCCACAACAAAACCATGCTCGATCGGTGGCAAGGCCGGTTGCAAATCTGAAAGACAATCGCTGACTTCCACCAGGGGACGTAGTTCCGGATCCAGCGGCCCGGAATCTGTTTCCGCGCCCAAGGTGCCATGGCCCAACGAGGCCGCTGGCGAATCTTGAGCAGCGTTCGGTTGGGGGCTGGCCGGGGAGGGTTGCCAAGATTCAGAATGGTTGGGTTCTACGTAACCCTCAGACTTTCGCTGACAGTCATAGTTCAAAAACGCGGAAAGCAGTTCCTGCTGAGTTTTCAGGGCGATCGGGCGGTAGACCAACTGATCATTCAGGTGAGCGAGCATCCGCTGGACATAGCTCAAGTCCGCGTCGCGATTCACCACACCCAAGATGATTTGATCGTCTTGCCGGTCTAGGGGCAAGACTTGGTGATAGAGGCAAACTTCAAACGGCAAGATACGATCGATCAGCGCAAAGACTCGCTCAGGATCGGGCTGAACGAGGGGATCAATCGGGGATGGTAACGACTCTTGGGCAGACACCGGCGGTGCTAACCTCAGGCAATACAAAACATCGATATTTCACGACAACCATTGACACAGATCAACGGCCTGCCACCGGATGGCGCAGGATGTCGATCGCCTTGGATGAACCCCATGGGGCCGAAAAACCCCATGGCCATTGTACGGCGGCAACTACGGCAGCAACTTCAGAACACATGGCGCGATCGCTCTGCCAGGGGGTTAGGGATACCGTACTTCCGAACGTTTGAATCGTAACGTCTGGATCGCAATGTCTGGATCGCAATGTCTGGATCGCAATGTCTGGATCGCAATGTCTGGATCGCAATGTCTGAATCGCAGCGTCTGAATTCCACTTCTCAGTCCATGGCTGTGATCTTCAGGCGCGAGGGTCTTCAGGCGCGAGGGTCTTCAGGCGCGATCGGCCTCCATCAAAAAAGGCCCACCGTAAAATCCACTATTCCTCAAGGCAGTGAACAATCCGGGAAATATTCGGTTCAAACGGCGAATTAAGAACACCTTGAGCGCTTTTGTGCCCATCATATCGCAGCGAACTATCCAACCGAGTAGCCAGTAGCAAAGGATACATCTTCATAGGGGAGGGTTGGCCCTAAAGGCGGACTCTCCCCAAAGGTCTGAGGGGCGATCGACTCTGAAATGGGCCAGAGACCTGGCGGAGCAGCAAGGGCCACGGAGCGATCAGATTCCGCAGGGTGACCGGAATTCGCGGCTCCTTGGGCGTTGTCCAGTCGATCGGCGCGATCGACCTTGGCCAATCCATCATCCCCCGTTGTTCCGGCCGTTACCCAGGGCGACAGGGTACGCAATGCCTCAGCCGGTGCGGGCGATTGCAGATCGATCGCCCACCGGTCTATCAGTTGAGCCATCGCTTGATGCGTAGCCGTTTGCTGACTCACCAGAGCTTGCAACACATCGCAAAGGGCAAACACCTGATATTCCTGCTGCTTAATTTGCTGTCCTTGCTGTTGCAAATGTTGATTCTGTTGGGCCAATAACTGCCCCTGCTGTTCCCAATGTTGCGCCTGTTGTTCAAGATTGCGTTGGCAGAATTGCTCTAGAACCTGTTGCAATTGTTGCCCCTGTTGTTGAATTTGCTGAATTTGCTGATTTTGCAGCACAATTTGCTGCTGAGTTTGTCGCTCAATTTGCTGGCTAATCTGCTGTTCGATTTGCTTTCCAATTTGCTGATTAACTTGCTGATTCACCTGTTGATGAATCTCTTTCGATTGTTGCTGAATTTGCCAATTTTGCAATTCAAGTTGTTGTTCGATTTGGCGCTCGATCTTTTCTTCAATTTGTTGTCCCTGTTGCTGCAAAGTTTTTTGCAAGAACTCACCCTGCTGCTCCAAGCATTGACTCAGCCGATCGAGCTGACTGGAGAGGCATTGAACCGCTTCTGCTGTCCGTAGCGAGATTTGCCCTAGCTCCAAAACCACCGACTGCATCTGATCGCGCCAAGAATCAGTCATACCCATTACCAACTCAGGGAGTAATAATCGCAAGGAGCACCCCCTAGCCCTGAATTTCGATTTGGAAATCCTTGATCTCAAATCCAAGCAACGAATAATCAAAGGCAACAGCTTTGATTAAACTGGCTAAGAGTGAGTTGGATGGTCTGAATTGTCCAGCTAAGAAATTTCAATCAAGGTTTCAAGGCGTAGATAGAGCATAGATTACAAGCAAAATCATTAAATCCTGACCAACATCAAGCATTCATAGGGTATTGATCAAAATCAAAATCAAAATCGAAAATGACCAAATTCCCAATAATCAAAAACATTGATCAAGATTTAATATTTTTTGAATCGCAATTCAGCAAAACTCCTTTGAAACTTGATTGAAACTTAATGGAACCTGCGGGCAAGACCTCCAAATTTCGTCAATTACACCCTGCCAAGTGGGCCGATCGAACTCTTGTCGATCGGGCTGTTTTCGGCAAATTGCTGCGAAAACTGTCGCAATTTGGATGGATGACGATCGGGCTGAGGAGTTGCTCGACTAAAGTCTTCTTTACGTTTTGCAGCAGACCGGAACAGCAATCGCTAAGGTTGTGGCAATTGATGACAGAAGTGCAAGGCCGCGCTGCTGGGGTTGGCGATGACGGTGATTGCGCATCAGGCTCCGTCACTGCCCGCCATGCACCGTGATTACTGCCGTTGCTTCGTGCCACTGCTCGCCTGGAGGACAAGCCATGCTGGACATGTTGGATCTCAGCCTGAAGCTGGATAAGGCCACCTATGTCGCAGAGCGCGATCGCTTGGCTCTTCAGTTGCGATCGCTCCAAGCGGACTGTCGGGAAGCCCAATTACCGGTGATTATTGCCCTGGAAGGCTGGGCGGCGGCGGGCAAGGGGGCGATCGTCAAGGAATTGCGCGACTCCTTGGATCCGCGCGGCTTTCAAGTACATCCAATTTTTCCGCCAGAACCCCATGAGCTGGGATTTCCCTGGTTGCGGCGTTTTTGGTTGCGGTTGCCGGAAGCGGGCACGATCGGGCTGTTCTATCACAGTTGGTATAGCCACCTGCTGGAAGATCGCCTGTTTGGCCGGCTGCCGGATCCACAGTTTCCCGAAGCCACCCGGGAAGTGAATGCCTTTGAGCGACAGTTGGCGGATAAAGGCGCGGCGATCGCCAAATTTTTCATCCATCTCGGCCGTGATGAGCTGAAAAAGCGCCTGAAAAAGTACCAAGCGGATCCTTTTCAGGCTTGGCGGGTGCGACCGGAAGATTGGCAACAGGCCAAGCACTATCGCCAATATCGGGACTTGGCGGAAGCGATGCTGGCGGAAACCAGCACAGGAGCGGCTCCTTGGACTTTGGTGGAAGGCAACAGCCGCCGCTGGGCGGTGATCAAAGTGTTGAGCGAAACCATTGCCACCATTGCCGGAGCGCTCGATCGCCAACGCAGCCAGGCTTCTCCCCCGCCCCCCCTGCCGGCCCAAGCGGAGTTGCATCCCGGTGAACCGGACTTGCTGGCACGGGTGAACCTTAGTCAAGCCCTGTCTCGCAGTAAATATGAACGGAAACTGGCGGAACAGCAGGCCCGGCTGCGATCGCTGCAAATGCAAATCCATCGCCAACGGTTACCCGTGCTGGTGTTGTTTGAAGGTTGGGACGCGGCGGGCAAGGGGGGAGCCATCTCGCGGTTAACGGGCATGTTGGATCCCCGCAGCTATGCGGTTCATGCCTTTGCGGCCCCCACGGCGGAGGAGCGCGCGCACCACTACCTGTGGCGATTTTGGCGCTGGTTACCGGCGGCGGGCACAATCGGAATTTTTGATCGATCGTGGTACGGGCGGGTTTTGGTAGAACGAATTGAAGGATTTGCCACCGAAACGGAATGGCGACGGGCCTATCAGGAAATTAATGAATTTGAAAGCCAATTAATGTCCAGTGGCATGGTGTTGGTGAAAGTTTGGTTGCACATCAGCCCAGAAGAACAACTGCGCCGGTTCCAGGAACGCAAAGACAATCCCTTCAAGCAATACAAACTCACTGACGAGGATTGGCGCAATCGGGAGCGGTGGCCCCTGTATTCGGTGGCAGTGAACCAAATGGTGCAACGAACTCACACGCCCTTGGCCCCTTGGACTTTGATTGCCGCAGAGGATAAGTACTTTGCACGGGTTGCGGTGGCCACGGCGGTGGCCGACGCGATCGAACGTCGCCTCACTCGCTAGTGATCGCTCCGTGAACGTCGAGATCCCAAAAATCCAAAAGATCCAAAAGATCCGAAACGTGGAAATACCGACGGTCAAAAACATCAATTCAAGACAATCATCCACGGCCCCTCGTCGATCGAACCGAGGACAGATACAATGCTGAGAACAAGTGTTGCGAAACATTGCATTTTGTAAGCAATTGTACCTAGTCTGTAAAGGCCGCCTTTACAGGTGAATGAGCAGCCAGCGCAATTGCTGTCTCGGCGATCGACCCCGAACCTTGCCCCAGAGCCACTTTCTGTGTGGAGCGTCAGGGCGCGGTCTCACTTGCGATCGCCTCATCAATCCCGCAACGGTTCTCGCAACGGCTAATACCCCACCACTCACCTGACGACGAAACCATGCCGATCGGCCCCCTGAAGAACCTCTTCGGTTCCCAAAAAGACGCTTTCTTCTTGGAAATTGGTGATGCACAAGGTACGGGGGACAGCACCCCGGCCGCCCCGGCTCCCCAAGCCCCCGCTGTGGTTGCGAAACCGGCAGCCCCCGTGGCCGCCGCTCCAGAAGCTCCAGCCCCAGCCCCCAAGAGCACCAAAACCAGCATCAAAGCAGCCAAGGCCGCAGCCCCGGCCAAGCCGGCCGAGCCACCCAAGCCGTTTCCGGCCCCGGTGACCCTGCCGCCGGAAACGGCTTTTGCATCGAAGTTTGTGCCCAGCAACACGCCGCGCCGTCGTCCGGGCCCCAGCCTGAATGGCTTCAAAGATATGGTTCGGGATATGGGTCGCCGCTAAGGCTGATGCGATCGCCCAAACAGGTCGATCGATCTGGTGCAAATCATCAATTCAGCAAGATTTCAGCAAGATTTCAGCAAGATTCAGGATTCAGTACCCATTCAGCAGGGGGCTTCGGCCCCTTCTTTTTTTGACATCCTCCCTAAAGGCATGGGGATTCCGGCCCTAACCGAACCACCGAAGTTCTCCGGTAGGTTGGGTTGAGCTTCGCGAAACCCAACTCGGTCACTGCAAGCCTTGTTGCTGTTGGGTTTCGTGCCTCAACCCAACCTACAAGATGATCGTTGATCAGCCGATCTGGAGGAAAGGGATTTTCGTGAAAGAGGTCTACTGATTCCAAGCAGGGGCCCAAATTAGCCGCGCAGGTTGCGAATTTCCCGCTGCACTCGCCGCAACTCGTTTTTTTCCAAATGCCGAATCACGGCGCGGGGCATTTGCTCCCGCTGGGCCAACACCTGCAAAAACAGGGCTTCCGATTGCTTCAGCAAATCAAGATTTTGGCTGCTGCGTCCTTGTTCATAGAGAATTTGCCCTTTTAAATGCCAAAGGTCGGGATTTTGGGGACTCTTGGCCAAGGAGCGATCAACCGAGGCGATCGCCTGGGAAAAGTTTTTGCGACGGCGGTAAATGGCCGCCAACAGGCGATCGACCACATAGTCAGGGCTGCCCCGCTGGAGGGAGTTCACAGCCCCATCCACATTGCCAAAGGGCAAATTATCCGCCAACAACACATCCAGCGATCCCCGAATCAAGTTCAGTTCCGGATCGTTGGGACTGATGGCCGCCGCTGCATCCAAAGCTTCGTTAACCTGGGACAGTTTGGCCAGGGCTTCTGGTGCGCCTTGGAGGGGGCCGCGACCACCTTCGGACACAATAAACGCCCCTTCCAGAAAATGTCCCACGCCGATGTAGAGGTTACCGCGCAGGGCATCAGTGGTTTTGAGGGTGTTGGCAGCGGCGAGGGTCTGATTGGCAGCGGTTTGCACCTGATCCCACTGGCCATCGAGATAGGCCAATGCACCGGCTAAGGCATAGCCCAAAGGCTCTTGGGGTTCTTGGGCGATCGCCTCTTGGGCTAAACGGCGGGCCGCGGGGTAATTACCATTTTTGAACAGCATGACGAAGGCCGCCTCAGCCCGATCGCCCACGGGGCGAGGATTCTGGGATCGGAACGGATCCGCCCCGGCCGGCAAAGCCCCCCAGCCCCAGAACAGCCCGATCGCCCCAGCCAGCCAAGCCATTGATATTGACAGCGATCGGGACAGGCGGGGCCGAGTCGATCGCTTTCGAGCGCGATCGGCCACCACAGGAGATCGCCCTTGAGCAACAAAGCGGCCGAGATCCATAACCATCACTCCTGAACGTATCGAAATATCGGATCGAACAATCGAACATGCGTTGAATCATTCATTCGAGCCGTTGAGTAGCCCCCTACAATAGGGCCCGATCCACCTCCGCGCCCCCTTTCTTCCATGCTGCGTTTGGACTCCGTTAGCTATCACCCCGCCGCCGCCGCCAAGGCCATTTTGCACCAAGTGAATCTGGAATTGGTTCCCCAACAACTGACCTTGGTGATTGGCCCCAGCGGTTCCGGTAAAAGCACCCTGTTGGAAATCTTGGCCGGCTTGGCCAGCCAAACCAGCGGACAAGTGCTGTGGCGCGATCGCCCCCTATTTCCCGAGTCCCTGCAACAGTTAGCGGGGTTGGTGTTTCAATTTCCTGAGCGGCATTTTTGCGGCTCCACCGTGCTCGAAGAATTGCGGCTAGGTCACCCGGAAATTAATTCAGAGCAAATTCACGAGGCTCTGATCGCTGTGGGGTTGGAACAGTTGGCCCTGAATATCTCGCCCTACACCCTCAGTGGTGGCCAGCAACGGCGCTTGGCTCTGGCGGTGCAACTGATTCGCCAACCCAGCATTTTGCTGTTGGACGAACCCACCGCCGGGTTGGATTGGTCCATGCGACAACAGTTGGCCGGTTTGCTGTCGCGATTGAAGGCCCATTGGACTTTGTTGGTGGTCACCCATGATCCCAGTGATCTTTTGGATGTGGCAGATCGCTGTTGGCAGCTTCAGCAAGGGCAACTCACCCCCGCCCCTGCGGCTTAGCCTCTGCCGATCGCCCCGCAGCTCAGACCCATTCAGGCATTCTCTTCAGTTCTCGATCGAGCCTTTTGCCCGGCGTTCAACAGGGCAAAGTGAGCGTGAATGTGCTGCCTTCGCCCACTTGGGATTGCAAATCGATCGCCCCGCCATGGGTTTCCACCACAATTTGATGGGCAATAGCCAACCCTAGGCCGGTTCCTTTGCCCACTTCTTTGGTGGTGAACATATAGTCAAAAATTCGCCGTTGAACCTCAGGGGGCATCCCCGGCCCATCATCCGCAATCATAATTTGAATCCCCGACTCGATCGCCCTTGTGCTAATCGTAATTTGGTGCGGCGATTGGGCTAATTCTTGAAAACTTTTGCCTTCGCTCAATTCATCGATCGCGTCAATTGCATTGGCCAAAATATTCATAAAAACCTGGTTGAGCTGCCCCGGAAAGCAGTTAATTTCCGGCAATTGGCCATAGTGGGTCACTACTTCAATTTTCGGTCGTTGCTCATTGGACTTGAGCCGATGTCGCAAGATCAAGACCGTACTATCAAGCCCATCATGCACATTAAAAGGTTGCTTTTCAGCCCCATCTGTCCGCGAAAATATTCTCAAACTCTGGCTAATGGCAGCAATTCGATCGCCCGAATCCTTAATGGCTTGCATCACATCCGGCGCGTCTTGCCGCAAATAGTCCAGGTCGATCGCATCTAATTGCTGTTCAATCGTGATGCCCGGCTCAGGGAAATTCGTTTGATAGAGATTCAAAGTTTCCATCAAATCAAGCATGTAGTTCTGCATAATGCTGACATTGCCCACAATGCACCCAATTGGGTTATTAATTTCGTGGGCTACCCCCGCCACCAAATTTCCCAAAACCGACATTTTTTCAATTTGCACCAGTTGCAATTGTGTCTTTTGCAGTTGCAAGAGTGCCTGTTCCAATTCTTCAGATTTTTGGCGAATGGCCGCTTCCACAGCCTTGCGATCGCTAATGTCCCGGACGATCGCTTGCAAAATTGCCTGATCATCTATTTCCATTCGGCAGAGCTGCACTTCGGCGATAAACTCCGAACCATCCCAGCGGCAATGTTGCCACTCAAAACGGTCATAGCCCTGAGTAAGTGCCGTCACAATATGCTCAGTGGCGGCCTCGCTCGATAAGCGCCCGCTGGGTTGATATTTCGGAGAAATTTGCGAAGGATGTTTACCACAAAATTCTGATTTCGCTGGACATTTAAAAATAGCCAACGTTGCCGAATTACAATCCACAAAGCACTTTTCGCTCAGGAGCATAATTGCATCATTATTAGACTCATACACGGCACGCAACCGAGATTCATTGCGCTGCACGGTTTGGTAAAGTCTTGCATGATCTAGGGCGATCGCGGCTTGGTTTGCCAAGCAATCTAAAACCATGAGCCGATCGTCCGTAAAGAGTCCCTGAGCCGATCGATGTTCCAGATATAAAATGCCCAATAGAGTCTCTTGGTTCAGCAGTGGCAAGCAAAGCAAACTTTGAGGACGATGAATTTTTAAATAATTGCCAATCACAGGCAAATCAGTGCAGAGATTTTCAATGACAATTGGTTTTAGGTGCGTTTCTGCGTATTGAATGAGCTTACTGGGCACATCTTGGCTATATTCAAGAGGCAGCGTTGTTAGCTGCACCCCGCGATCATCTGCCAGGGCCCGCAGTTCCCACTCACCGTCTTGCAATAGAAGTAGGGCGCATTTTTCTGCTCCTGAATATTCCAGAGCATGGCTGGACAACACTTGCAGCAGCTCGTTGATTTCAATGGTGCGAGCGATCGCCTGGGAAACTCGAAAAAGCGTTGACAGATGAATCATGGTTAGGGGCTTGATTCTGTCGGTAAGGGCTTAAACAATCAACGTCCGTAGCCAATTCACTTCAACAGGCAGCAAAAATTCGTCAATAAAGATACAAAACGAGAAAGAATGCAAATTATAAACCGCATAAGGAAACATGCTTAATATGCAAGAATACACGAATAACGTATAAGGATATCGACTTTTATACAAAAATGAAATAAGAGAAACTGAAAGGAAGGTTTTAAAAATAGTTATCTTAAATTAAACTCAAGCTAATTTAAACTCAAGCTAATTGTTCTGGCAATTATCAGGATTGCTGTTGATGATGACTTGAATTCTGGCTTCAAGTCGTTTTTGGGGCAACGATCATTCGACAGTCAGCCAGAATTGCTGCCACAAACGGTCTTGGGTTGCTTGATTGTTCATCCGCAAGAATTAGGATTCAGGATAATCTGCGACGATTGATCCGTAAGTTGCTGATCCGTGAACGATTGGGTAATCAAACTTATTCGGCTTGATCCGGCTAAAAGGGTGAGTGCGATCGAGCGGTTGGCAAGGCTGATTAGTGAACAGTCAGGCAATTGTCAGCACCAATGTTTTTGAGTGCTGATCAAAGCGCTAACTTGAAGTTTTAATGAGGCTTGAGAAGTATAAAGAATTGCAACCGCTTGGGATATTGATCGAGATCACTAGGAATTGTGACCTTATCAGTTGGAATTTAATTTCTTCCTGAGGAGCAAACCAACTGAATCCGAAAGATGGATTGGCCGATCGCCCGATCGGGATGAGGCCAGCGGGTGATGGGGCTGGGGCGGCCCGATCGCGTCAAATCTGCGACAAAATAGGGAAATCCTGACCGTTGTGGCTCTTCCTTTGGATCTGTGGATCCAGTGGACTAACGTGGATTAACCTTGATGACCCTCGCTTTTGACGAACGGACGAATCAGCGTCTGGCTGAAACCGTTGACCTGGCTCAATACATTGACCATGCGCTGTTGCACCCGGCGGCGGGGCCGCAGCACGTGGAGCAGTGGTGCGCAGAGGCCGATCGCTTCGGTTTTGCGGGCGTTTGTGTGATGCCCACCCACGTGCGCCAGGCGGTGTCGTTGTTGCACAATCGACAACCGGTGGTGATTTGCCCGATCGGGTTTCCATCCGGAGCCACCACCACCCGAACCAAATGCACAGAGGCGGAAGAAGCCCTGGAGCAGGGGGCGCGGGAGTTGGAGGTGATGCTGAATTTGGGTTGGCTGAAGGCCGGTGCGGCCGATGCGGTGCATCGGGAAATTGCGGAAATTGTGGAGATGGCCAGCGCCAGCGCGTTGGTGAAGGTAATTTTGGAGTGGTCGCTGCTGGAGGCGGCAGAGCGACAATTGGCGGTGGAAATTGCCATGGATGCGGGGGCGGCATTCCTAAAAACCCACACGGGTTGGAATGGGGGCGTGTCGATCGAGGATGTGCGGTTGCTGAAAGATTGGACCCGGGGCCGGATTGGGATTAAGGCGGCCGGCGGCATCCACACCACGGATCAGGCGATCGCCCTGATTGAAGCCGGAGCCACTCGTTTGGGCACATCACGCGGGGTGGACTTCTTGCGGCGCGATCGCTCGGCCGGTTGGGCTGCTGAAACGGAGGAGCCGCCCACCGCATGAATCATTCCCGCACCTATCAGGCGACGGGCATTAACCTCAAGGGCGTGCCTTTGGGGGAGTCGGATCTGTTGCTCACAATTTTGACCTTGGAATTTGGGTTAATTCGGGTGGTGGCCCCCGGCGCACGCAAGCCGAAATCGAAAATTGGGGGCCGCAGCAATTTGTTTGTGGTGAATGAGCTGCTGGTGGGCCGGGGGCGCAGTCTCGATCGCATTGCCCAGGCCCAATCGATCACGGCCTATGCGGGTCTAACAAGGGATTTGGGGAAGCTGATGACGGCTCAATACTGGGCCGAGTTGGCCTTGGCTCAGGCATTAGATGGCCATCCCCAACCGGATCTGTTCACCACCCTGAATGAGGATCTTCATGGGTTGGAGGCGCTGCCTTTACCGAGCGATCGGGTGGCGGCCCTGGGTCAGTTGTTGCCAATCCTCTGCGCCGGGATTGGTCGCCTGTTGGCGGTGGCGGGGGTGGCTCCGCAGTTGGGCCAATGCAATCTAACGGAACGCCCGATCGCCCCCGATTGGACAGATCCCCATTGGCGGGTGGGATTCAGTGCCGCTGCGGGTGGAGCGATCGACCTGGCAGCCCTGGATAATCCGGAGGCGATGGCCTGGTTGGCGGCGCGGCAACCCACACGAGTGCTGCCCAGCTCGGGAGTCTCGGTCAAGTTTTCGCCCTTGCGCTTAACGGCCACCGAGTGGCAAAGCCTGAATGATTTATTTGCAGCGTCACCACCGGGCGATCAGCCAAGGTTGCCCGATCCCCTGCGCCATTGGCAGCGGCTGGAGCGTCTGTTACGGCACTATGCCCAATATCATTTTGGACAGGGGATTCGATCGGCCAAATCCCTGGAAACCTACCTGAACACGGCCCTGGCCCCGCCTGCTTTGGTGTAATTCTCCACAAACCACCGGTTTAGGGCCCGTTGCCAACTCGATTCCATCGCTTGCCATCTTTTCCCCGATCGCCCATGTCCCCCACTTCGTCCCAACCCGACACGCCCCCAGCGGAACTGCACAAGAGCCAGCCGGCCCCCCAACCGTTGCCCCTGAAAAAACGGCTCACGGAAGAGGTGGACGAGTTGGCCGAACTGGTGCTGCATGGGGCGGGCCATGATCAGGCAGCGATCGAGGCAGCTCGCCTGGCCAAGGAAAAAGGACTCGAACCCGCCCCCGCCGATCCCGAAGAGACGGGATTCTTGCCGGTGCTGAAAAATCGCAACTTCCTGGCCCTGTGGAGTGGGCAGGTGTTTTCGCAACTGGCGGATAAGGTTTATCTGATCATGGCGATCGCGATCGTGGCTGCCCGGTTCCAAGAACCCGGCCAAACCATCAGCGGCTGGGTTTCCGCCATCACAATCGCCTTCACCATTCCGGCAGTGTTGTTTGGTTCCCTGGCGGGCATTTATGTCGATCGATGGCAAAAACAAACCGTGCTGGTGGTCACCAATGTGGTGCGCGGGCTGTTGGTGTTGGCCTTGCCGGTGGTGTTGGCCCTGACGGCCGACGGCCCGGAGGTGATGGGCATCCCGATCGGCTTTGGGGCCCTGCTGGCCATGACCTTTTGCGTTTCCACCCTCACCCAATATTTTGCCCCCGCCGAGCAAGCCACCATTCCCCTGATCGTGCCGCCGCAACACCTGCTGTCGGCCAACTCCCTCTACACCACCACCATGATGGCCTCCACGATCGTCGGGTTTGCCGTGGGGGAACCGCTGCTGGCCCTGGCTAATCATCTGGTTGCCCGTTGGGGGCTGGGGGAAAACCTGGGCCAAGAACTGCTAATTGGCGGCAGCTACGCGATCGCGGGTGCTCTGTTGCTGTGGATGAAAACCGGCGAAGCCCCCGAAGACCACACGATCGAACGCCCCCACGTCCTGGAAGATTTGCGCGACGGGTTTCGCTATCTGCTCGATCGCCCCGTGATTCGCAACGCCCTGATTCAACTCACGATCCTGTTTTCGATCTTCGCGGCCCTGGCGGTTTTGGCCGTGCGGATGGCGGAAGTGATCCCCGACATCAAAGCCTCCCAATTTGGGCTGCTGTTGGCGGCCGGGAGTGCAGGTTTGGGGGTGGGAGCCTTGCTGTTGGGTCAATTTGGCAGCCGCTGGCCCTACACCCGATCGGCCCTCTTTGGTTCCTTTGGCATGGGAGCGGCCCTCGTAGCCCTCGCCAGCACCACCACCCATCTTTGGGGCGCAGTGACCGCGATCGTCTGTTTGGGAGCCGCCGCCGCCTTCGTGGGCATCCCCATGCAAACCACCATCCAGCACGAAACCCCCGAGGAAATGCGCGGCAAAGTCTTTGGCTTACAAAACAACGCCGTGAACGTGGCCCTCAGTTTGCCCCTGGCCCTCTCCAGCGTGGCCGAAGCCTATTGGGGGTTGCCTGCGGTGTTGCTGTTGTTGGCCGTTCTGGCAATCGCAGGCGGCGTGGCAACCTGGTATATTTCCGTTACGAGTTTGCCGCGATCGACCTAAGCATTCTCCCGGTATGCATCTTGTTGTTGAATTTGTGTTGCTGAGTTTGTGTTGTTGAATTTGTGTTGTTGAATTTGTGTTGCTGAATTCTTGCTGTTGAACTCTTGTTTTTAAATCTCTGCTGTTAAATTTCCGTTGTTGAGTTCCTCTTGATTGGGTGAATTCACCAATTCATTAGCCCAATCATTTTCGCTAATTCAGGTTTTCGGATTCCATGCACGTCGCTTGGTTGGGTAAACGATCTCCATTTTGCGGCAACGTCACCTACAGCCGAGAGATCACGAACGCATTACGCGATCGGGGCCATGAGGTGAGCTTTTTACACTTTGCCCAAGAAGAAGAAACCGAAGACGAAGCGCAGCGGGATGTGAAAGAAGTCCCGCTTCCCTATCTCTATAAATCCCAAATTTATACGTTGCCCACCTTTGGGGCCAGCAAAGTTTTGACGCAATCTCTCACCCGGTTGCGTCCCCATTTGCTCCATGCATCCTTGACCCTTTCGCCGTTGGATTTTGTTTTGCCAGAAATTTGCGACGAATTACAGTTGCCGCTAATTTCCACCTTTCATCCTGCTTTCGATCAAAAACTGCGTAATTTCACCTCCGGCACTCAACAACTAACCTATCAACTCTATGCACCCTTTTTAGCTAGCTATGACTGCACGATCGTTTTCTCCCAAATTCAGCGCGACATGCTGATTAAGCTGGGGGTTGAGGGCGATCGAGTGGCGGTGATTCCCAATGGGGTTGATGTGCTCAAATATGCCCCCGGCCCCTCGCCTGTGAAACGGGAATTGGGGTGCGATCGCCTGTTTGTTTATGTGGGCCGCTTGGCGCAAGAGAAAAACGTTGAACCCCTGCTGAAGGCTTGGAAAAAAGCGAAAATGCCCAGCCATTGCAAACTGGCGATTGTTGGCAGCGGCCCCCTGAAAGCCTCCCTCCAAACGTTCTACGGCCCCGAGCATGGGGTGGAATGGATGGGCTATGTGGCTAACGAAAGTCGCCGGATCGACATCTTGCGGGCCGCCGATGTGTTTGTGCTGCCCTCGTTAGTGGAAGGGTTGTCCCTCTCGTTGTTGGAGGCGATGGCCTGCGGGGTTGCTTGCTTGGCCACGGAGGTGGGGGCCGATGGCGAGGCGATCGAACAGGGAGCCGGAATTCGCCTCAATCCACAAAAAGTCTATGGACAATTGCGAACCTTGCTGCCCATGCTGGCAGAACACGAGGAAATCACCGCCTTGCTGGGCCAGCGGGCCCGGGAGCGTGTTTTGGAACGCTACACCCTCGATCGCAACCTCAACCAACTCGAAGCCCTTTATGGGGAAATTTTGAAACGGAAGCGATCGCCTCTGGTGCGTTAGTTAACAAGCAGAACGCAAAAGGTGAATAGCAAAAGGTAAAAGGTAATCAGCCGGTAAAAGCGAAAAGTCAGAAGTTCAATTCAGTGCAATTCAACAGTCCATACACTGGGAACCTTGCCCATGTTCCAGTTACCCCGCAAATCCCTGAGCGATCGCCAACGAGCCCTGCTCACGCCCTATCTATTCCTGCTGCCGGCCTTGGTCGTCCTGACCATCACCACCTTCTGCCCGGCCCTGCAAGCCTTTTACCTCAGCTTCACGCGCTATGACTACGACCTGACCGAAGCGCCGAGCTGGGTGGGCGAGGCCAACTTCCTGCGCCTGTGGGGCGATCGGCTGTTTTGGAAAACCCTGGGCCAAACGATCGTCTACCTATTAACCGTCGTCCCCATCCTGACGATCGCCCCTTTGGGTTTGGCCATTTTGGTGAACCAAAAATTAGCGGGGATCCGTTGGTTTCGTGCCGCCTATTATGTGCCCGTGATTGTGTCGAGCGTGGTGGCCGGCATTGCCTGGAATTGGATGTATGCGGAAAATGGCCTGCTGAACCAACTGCTCACCGGACTTGGCCTTGTTTCTCGTCCCATTCCCTGGCTGACCAGTCCCCAATGGGCCCTTTGGAGCGTGATGGCCGTCACAGTCTGGAAAGGCCTCGGCTATTACATGGTGGTTTATTTAGCCGGACTGCAAGCCATTCCCGCCGACCTTTACGAAGCTGCCGCCCTCGATGGCTCCGATGGTTGGCGCAAACATTGGGATATTACGGTTCCGTTGATGCGTCCTTACTGGCTGTTGGTGGCCACCATCTCCGCCATTTCCGCCACCAAGGTCTTTGAAGAGGTGTTCATCATGACCCAAGGTGGCCCCCGCAGCAGCTCCAAAACCGTGGTCTATTACCTCTATGAACAGGCCTTTGAAAACCTAGAAATGAGCTATGCCTGCGCGATCGGGCTAGTGCTGTTCCTGCTGGTTTTGGGCTTTTCAACCCTGCGGCTGTTGATTCCGAACCAAGCACCCACCAACCCCTGAGCCAGTCCCCCTCACTCTGGGATTAACCATGATCGCCTGGCTGACTGACCATCCCTTCATTCGCAAATATGGGCGCGGCATGATCGCGCTTGTCCTGCTCAGTGTGCTGCTGGGGGGGTTGCAGTTCAGCTATTTCACGCTGGCCGGGGAAACCATCCCGATCGCCGTGGTGGCCAAAGAACGATTGCTGAAGCGGTATCGCACCTCGAAGCAGGAAACCGTTGAAGAAAACGGCAAAACCGTGAAGCGATCGCGCCGGGTGACTGAATACCGATATCGATATCGGGTGACGATCGAGACGGGCGAAAAGCTGTGGGTTGAGGGGCCCAAGCGCGGGGATTGGCTGCCGCTCGAAACCCCGTTCGATCGGCTGAAGGTGGGCAATCGCTATCGGGTGTTGGTGGCTCCCAAGTGGCGCTGGTTCAGGCGATCGATCCACCGCATCGAAGCAGAACTACCCACAACCCAGAAACCCACGGGTTCGCCGTCTCCATCCCCCAAGTTGGATGGAAATTTGCGCACCGGCTCTTAAGTCCCTTATTCCCGCGATCGCGTCAGGGTGGAATCAAGATTTCAAACTATCCGACGATCGGTTCTAGTCCGGTAATTGGTATTGCTCCACAATTTTTTGGGCATAGGCGGGCACATGCTCCGCGAGCTTTTCAGGATAGTGGCGCTTAACGTAGAGATAGTTGCGCGTGAAGTGGGAGTCGATCGAGAAACGAGCATATTCCAGACCCTTGGGCCCCACCCGCTCAATCACCAAACCCATCAACTTAGCCGCCCACATGGGAATCGTGACCCCCTTGTCGTAGGCGGGAATGCTGTTTTGGACGGCGGCCCGACGCTCCCCTTGGGACATCACCGGTTGGGTTTCAATTTGGTCACGCACCATTTCCAACAGTTCGCGGCCCGTTTCATTGCGCACCACCAGCCACTGCCAACCAAAGGGCGCACCCATATAGCCCACAACCAAATCCGCAAGGGAGTTGACGTAATCAAAACAGGTCATGCAGGAAGGGGCAAACACGTCCTTTAATTGATCGGTTTTTAGGCCAAAAAAGGGCACTGTTTCCGTGGAACCGTCTTCGTGCTTGAAATGCACTCGGAAATCCTGCATGAACTCGTAATAGACCACGGTATCGGGCGATCGGCTGGTGGTGTCGAGGAATTTTTGCAGGCCGGCCCGAGTCACGTTGTCCACGCAGGGTGTGCCGAGCACATAGAGCTTTTCGAGACCTAGCTTGTCTTGGACAGCTCTCAGGGCTTGGATTTGGCAGCCCACCCCAATCACCAACAACCGCTTCATGCCCGATTGTTCAATCTGTTCCAAAACGGACAGGTTGGGCGAAAGGGTGGGTTTGTTCACCCGGGCGGCCAAGATTTCTTCGGGGGTGGTGGCAATCACCGGTTGGGGCTGGAAGCGATCTTCTGGGGTGTTTTGCACACAGACAACCCCTTCCACTTTGCCGCTGGTGAGCATGGCGATCGCGATCGAGCTAACAATGCCGGTCCATTGGGCCCCCTCGATCGGCTCGGTTTTGCGCGCGGCCATCATTTCCTGATGCACGCCGAAGTAGATGTCATCTTCGACTTCCAGATTGCGGCTGCGGCCGTGGGCCTGGGTTTCCAGCTCGGCAATCTGTTGATTAATGAAGGCGCAGGCCTCTTTGACGTAATGCACATAGTAGGTGTCGCACAGACCGCATTCACTGCACAAATCCTTGGCGGGGCGACGGCTACCGGGCTTGAGGGCGCGAGCTTTTTTGTGGCCGAGGGGTGCTTGACCGGATTCGGAGGGTGATGAGGCGAGGGTCATGGCAACAGGCGGGCGTTGAGCATTGACGTGCGGTTTTTATTGTTTCATGGGCGATCGCTCCCGGTAACGGGAAATCAACAACCCGCAATGTTCGGCAACGAAGCAGCAAGGGAGTCGTGATCCCATCGCTGATTGATCGCTAGTCCAAACAAAATCCAGACAAGGGCGATCACGGCGAGATCACGGCGAAATCACGGCGAAATCACGGCAGCATCGGGCATGAGGGCCACGGCTTCCGCTCGGTGTTTTTTCAGGGTGGCGGCGGGCAAAGGCCCATGGAGATGTTCCCAGGGCAGCACTTCCCCTAAATCCCAGTTGCGAAACACATAATGATCCAGCGGGGGCACTCGATCGCGCAGTTCCTTGAAGGCTCGCCGGTAACTGCCCAGGGATACCCGATCGGGGTTGTCCGTGTCACCCGCCCCATAGGCTCGCACCAGTTCCAACAGAGGGGTTAACCGGCGATCGCCCCGGGAAATCAGCGTCTGAATAATTGACCAGTTATAGCTCTCGGGGCGGAAGTCAATGCCATTGGAACGCAGGCGCTTTTGCAGCAATTTCAATCGCTTTTCCGCATCCCGATTCACCCCAAACCACTGAAAGGGAGTGTGGGCTTTGGGCACGAAGGTACTGCAACCAAGGGTTAATTTCAGGCCCGGGGCAGCTTTTTTGAGCCGCAGCATCATGGCCGCGGTGGCTTCGATGTCGTCGGGGGTTTCTCCGGGAATGCCGGCCATGCCATAAAGCTTGAGGGCGCTGAGGCCGCCCGCTTTGGCGTTCACGGCGGCCTGTTCGATCGCTTCGGTGGCCAACTTTTTGTTGATGATTTGCCGCACCGTTTCCGAACCGCTTTCCACGGCCACGGTGATCGATTTGCAATCGCGGCTGGCCAAAACGCGGGCCAGCTTTTCCGTGACCGTGTTGGTGCGCACCGAAGCCACACTGAGCCGCACCTGTTCGTAGGCGGTTCCGGCCAGGCGATCGAGCAGACTGTCAAATTCAGGATGTTGGGTCACCGAAGCGCCGAGCAGGCCGATTCGGTTGGTGGCTTGCAGTCCCCGATCGATGGCCGGCAGCAAGGAGCCTTCCAAGTCCGCCGTCCGAAAGGGCAAGGTGAGATAGCTGGCCAAGCAAAACCGGCACAGTTCCGGGCAACTGCGCACCGTTTCCACCATGAAGATGTTTTCCCAGGCGGCGCGCGGAGTCACCACCGTGGACACTGAAAGGGCGTTGCCACGATAGGTTTGCTTGCTGACGGTGGCGGGAATCCGATCGCTCAGGGGGCGAATGGCGGCGATCGGGCCCGTGGGGTCGTGATACTCCACGGCGTACAGTTGCGGCACATACAGACCCGGCACTTGGGCCAGGGCTTCCAATCGATCGGCCCGGGGGCGATCGCGCTGTTCCAGCAGCCTATTCACCAGGGCATCGATCAAAATTTCTCCATCACCCAACAGCACCACGTCAAAATAGGCCGCAAAGGGTTCGGGATTCGCCGTCAGCACCGGCCCGCCCCCAAACACGATCGGGTGCTCGTCGGTGCGATCGACCGCATGGAGCGGCAAGTCCAAATCCTCCAGCAACGCCATCACATTGACGTAATCCAGTTCCCAGGACATGGAAAACCCCACCAGGGCGGGCGATCGGGGCAATGGCTCCCGCGCATCCGTAAACAGCCGCGCCACTGACAACTCCGGCCGCGCCGCCAACATCGCCCAGACCACCTGATAGCCCAGGCTGGTGATGCCGACGGAATAGGTGTTTGGAAAGGCAAACACCGTGGGCAGGGCCTGGGGCAACGATTCAGCGGGTTCAAACAGCAGGGTTTCGTCAGCAAAAGGAGCCATGCAACAACTGGAGAAAAACCAGAAAAAATCAGAAAACAACCGGAAAACAACCGGAAAATAACCAAACACTAGCGGCGTTAAGGAACGGCTAGTAGCATGACAGGCTTAATACATTGGGTCAAAGTTGCGGAGCCAGTCATGGTAACAAGGGGCTTGAGCATCTTGCTGCCTAACGATTTGGTGGCGGTAACAGCCATGTCATTTAACCCAGCAAATTAAGGCAGCCACGCTACTAGGAATAGCTTAGGATCGCACCGACGTTTCCGCCGGGGCAAAGCGTTCCTTAAACAGCTTGATGTAAAGGTGCTTGAAGGTGGAACGAATCACCCGAGGCAACCCAAAATCGATCGGCATCAGGAAGCTGGATAAGCGCCAATCTTCGATCACCAAGTCTGCCGGCCGCTGCAAAGGATAGGTCACCTGTTCCGGGGCCGGACAAACACCCAAGGCTCCCGCCGCCGCCAAGGTGGGCACGGTTGCCGGATCCACCTGCAAAATGTCCGCCAAGGAGCGATCGAGCGCAAACACATTGGCCGACGCACCCAACACCCCCAACAGGCGCGGTTCACCGTTGCTGGGGCCGTCGCCCTCATGACCAATAATTCCATCCACGATCGTCAAGTCGGGGTCGATCGTCCGCGCCGTTTCCACCAACATGCGCCCAAACCGAGCCACGTCTTTCCCCGCGTCCAAATGCCACCAGGCCTTCAGCTTGCCCGGCACGCAGCCAAACAGATTCTTCACCCCCAGCGTAATCGTCAATTGGCAGTGGGATTTCACCTTGGGCAAATTAATCACCACATCTGCATCCATCGCTTCCTTGCTCAAGCGCAGGTGACCAAATTCGCCGCTGAGGCTGTCATAGCGCTGGCCCCGAAATTCCACGATCGGGATGTTCAAGCGTTGGGCGATCGGAGCCAGGCCGTTGGCCTTGGCCACGCCGGCCGCGCTGCCAAAGGCGGGACTGTCGCCCAAAAAGGGTTGCCCACCGGCCGCCAACACCAACTCCGCCACCACTTGCACCAGCTCGGGGCGAGTCGTGCATTCTTTGGCAGGTCGCGATCCGGTCAGGAGATTGGGTTTCAACAGCACCCGATCGCCCGGCTGCACAAAGGCCGCCATTCCGCCCAAAGGTTCCAACAGGGCCACAACTTTTTCGCGCAACAGATCCAAATCATAGCTAGTGGCACTGAGCAAGCTAACGGGAACCATCGGCGTTTCTCCTGGTGTTTTGGGGGGAATGGTCGAAATGGAGTCTCGAAGTGATCGAAATTAAGGGCCGAAATGGGGTTAGAAAATAATCGAAGGCGGAGCAATCGCCTGACTTAAATCATAGGTTGATTGATTTGAATCATGGGTTGGTTGACTGAAATCATGGGTCTTGGGTAAAGATTGCCCCGGAAAACGTCCCAGGATGGCTGACCAAGCTGCCACCACGTCATCCGTTTGATTAGCCAAAGAATAGGTGTTGCGAATATAGGCCGATGCTTGCTTGACCTTGGCGATCGTGGCCTCGGGACGGTTAACCCAATCATCGATCGCCTGTTCAACCGCCTGAACAAATCCTAAAATATCGCCCCGCTCGATCGGGTAAGAAAACTCCGGCTTGAAAAATTCCCGCCCGCCGCGTCCGTGGTAACCCACCGTGAGACAGCCCGCCGCCATCGCTTCCGCCGCCGGTAAGCCAAATCCCTCTGGATCGCCAAAACTCATAAAAATTGCTGAATTTCGCATCATTTCTGCTAATTTCGCCTGTGGCAAATCCAACACTCGCACCAAGTGAAATCCCTGGAGCCGATCGCGATGGCGCAAGATTTGGCAAACCTGCTGAACATCCATGAAATTTTTGCGCGCCAGGAAGCAAATTTGATTGCTCTTTCGTTCAGGAAAATAAAACAACTCCGGATCAACGCTACACCGAACTCGGTGAACCTTAACTTGCGGGAAAGCCGTGTGAATATAGTTTTTGCTGTCTTCAGAAACAACAATTACTCCTAATAAGTTTGGATCAGCATAGGGCAAATATTCCTCTTCAAAATTCACTGAAAATTTATCAAATGTGTAATAGACATTTTGATTAAAAATCACAAAGGGAATATCTTTGGGCAGCTTGGCATATTCCGCCTGTTCATAGACCTCGGGCACAACCACAATGCTGCGATCGGGGTTAATGGTCAAAATTCCACCGAGAATACGTGTTTCGTTGGGAAACCACTGACAACGAAATTCCGATTCTCTATGCAAAACCGCTGCGGAAAATCCCGACTGATTCAACAGATCCACCTGGCGATAGATCATCTGTACGCCGCCGGTCGGTTTTGTAAATTGTCGGCAGGGAAAGTAAATCTCGATCGCCTTTGGATCCACAGTTAATCTACCTAATTTTAGAAACTAGAAGCATGACTCAAGACCTACATTGATCACCGAAGTTGATCACCGGAATCACCAGAATTTGTCAATCAAAACCGATGTAAATTAGCCTTGTTAATCATCCAGGATAATCATCTAAACGGCTCGATCGCACCGCTAGCAACTTTGCTCAAAACTGGGCTGCCAATTGTGCCACCCAAAGCGCAGTTCGGGCGATCGAGCCGTTCAAACCCTAGGCCGTTGGATTCGGCATTTGGCTCATGGTTTCCAAATCCAACACTTCCGCCAACTGGGCCTCATCCATTAGCCCTTTTTCCAAAACCAATTGGCGCAGAGATTTACCCGTTTCTAGGGATTCTTTGGCGATCGCGGCGGCATTCAAATAGCCAATGTGCGTATTCAGCGCTGTCACCAGGGCCAAGCTTCCTTCGGCATAGTGCAAACAGCGATCGGGATTGGCTTCAATGCCCACCAAACAGCGATCGCTCAAAGCGGCGATCGTGTTGCCCAAAATCTCAATACTTTGAATCAGATTGTAGGCAATCAACGGCATCATCACATTCAATTCCAGTTGCCCCGCTTGGGCTGCCAGGGCGATCGCCTGGTCATAGCCCATCACTTGGAAACAAACCATTGAAGTCATCTCCGCCATCACCGGATTATATTTACCCGGCATGATTGACGATCCTGGCTGCACAGGCGGCAATTGAATTTCCTTAAATCCGGTTTTGGGCCCCGAATCCATCAGGCGCAAATCATGGGAAATCTTGGCCAAATCCTGAGCCAAATTCCGAATCGAACCGGACACATTCACAAAAGGAGCCATACTTTGCATGACCGCCATCAAATGGGGAGCCGATCGCAGTGGTTGCCCAATCAATTCTGAGAGTAATTCAGCGACTCGGAAGCGATATTGCGGATGGGTGTTCATCCCGGTTCCCGCAGCGCTGCCGCCCAATCCCAAGACGCGCAAATCTTCCGCCGCCGTGGTAATTCGTCGCTCATGATCGCGCAAAATATAAGCCCAAGCCCGGAAGCTTTCGCCCAATCGCACGGGCACTGCGTCCTGCAAGTGGGTGCGGCCAGATTTAACAATTTCTTGGAAAGCGATCGCCTTAGCTTCCATGGCAGCGATCGCCTTTTTGAGGGCTGGAAACAGGGTGCGATCGAGCGCCAACAGCCCCCCAATCCGAATGGCCGTCGGAATCACATCATTGGTTGACTGCCCATAATTCACGTGATCATTAGGACTGACACGGCCATAGTTGCCCTTGCGATCGCCCAACAGTTCCAAGGCTCGATTGGCCAAGACTTCATTCACATTCATGTGATGGGAAGTACCGGCCCCCGCTTGGTAAACATCCACCACAAATTGATCGCGCAATTGACCTTGCAAAATTTCATCGGCCGCTTGCACGATCGATTGGCCTAATTCTTCCGAAATACAGCCCAATTCTGCATTGGCGATCGCGGTGGCTTTTTTGATCAGCAAACAGGCATCAACATAAGTGGGCAACGGTTTAAGGCCGCTAATGGGGAAATTCTCGATCGCCCGGCAAGTTTGAATTCCGTAATAGACCGTATCGGGAATTTGCCATTCCCCCATCGAATCCTTCTCAATTCGAAAGTTGTCAGCGGTACTCATGGTTTTAGGTTGTCGATTGCCAGTGTTAATTTTACTGAGATTGATGACTAGAATGAATGATTGAAATGGATACTTTTTCAGCAATTTCTCGAAATTACTTTTCTCAACCATTCCTCCTAATCATTCTTCTTGATTATTTAGATTTTTTATTTTGCTCATCATTCATCGCTTTCATTCCACTGGCCAACATCCAAAGCCCACCCAAAACAATTCCACCGGCCAGAGTACCCAACAGCCAATCCAAATTCATGCCACTTTCCATAAAAATCTTCTCAATGAGATCAGTGTTTGTGCCCGTCTACTCGATGCATCAGTTTCTTAACTGGAAGGGCGATCAATTCGGTCATAGAGCCATAGGGAAATCACCATGCCCATAAAGTTGGCAGAAATTCCCGCCAAGTTGGCCACCACCACAAACACATCCAAAGGTCGGACAATTTTAGTGGGATCGGTAATAGCCACCCCGGCCGGCTGGGATACTGCTTTCGAGACCAAAACATAGACCGCCACACCGGAGCCAATTAGGGTTAAAACCACCCCGATCATGCCCGCATAAATGCCCATTCTCAACAATTGAATTGTTTCGATTTTGCGGGGTTGCGGTTCGCTAGTTTTATGAATTAATCCCTTGGCAATTCGGGTATATCGAAAAGATAAAACCGTGTTGAATGCCGCCACAATTACGCCACAGGTGGCCCAAAAAATGCCGATGCTGACCCCTTGGGCAGCCCCTTGGCCCGCCAGTCCCGGCACGGCAATCAGCAACAACAAAATGGCGGCTAACCCGAGGGCTAATTGCACCCAAAACCCAATCCAACCGCCCAGTTGCAGGGTGGCGGCAATGCGCTGGAGGGATGGCCGCGGCCCCCTTGATGGTGGGGGTGGGGGCGTGGGGTTGGAATCGGGACGGCTCAACATGGCAACAAGGGCAGGGTTGTGAAGATGCGGAGTTTGACAAAACGATCGGCAAGGCGGGCAATGGCACAAAAACAGCAAGGCCCAGCATCGAGGTCACGGGTTGGGCTTGCCCCTAAAGCGTGGCATATTGCCGAGCCTCTCGCGCCGTTGAGGATGAATCGCAGAGGGATGAATTTTGCGATCGATTCCCCCCTTTTTTGACATATATCGGGGACATATATCGGGCGTGAGAACACGAACGATCGCCCCTGGCGCACACCATCCTAATATTGGGAGGAATCTGCTCAACGCCACAGCAGCCCCCACAGTAACCCACCCGCAGCCATTCAAAATAACAGCCATCCACCGCAACGGGCCATTCCAAAATCAATGAGTTTCAAAGAAATGAGTTTCAAAGAAATGGGTTTAGAAACCGTGAAAGCAATTACTCTTCTGGGTTCCACCGGCTCGATTGGAACCCAAACCCTGGATATTGTGTCCCAATATCCCGATCGATTCCGGGTGGTGGGTCTGGCGGCGGGCAGCAATGTGACCCTGTTGGCGGAACAGGTGCGACAGTTTCGGCCCGAAATTGTGGCGTTGCGGGATGGGAGCAAGCTGGCGGAACTGCAAGAGGCGATCGCAGATTTAGATCCCCAACCCCAACTGGTGACCGGAGAAGCGGGCATCGTGGAGGTGGCAGGCTACGGGGATTCGGAGGTGGTGGTCACGGGGATTGTGGGCTGTGCCGGGTTGTTGCCCACGATCGCGGCGATCGAAGCGGGGAAAGATATCGCCTTGGCGAATAAGGAAACCCTGATTGCGGGTGGCCCGGTGGTGTTGCCTCTAGTGCAAAAGCATGGGGTGAAGCTGTTGCCGGCCGATTCTGAACATTCCGCCATTTTTCAATGCCTGCAAGGGGTACCTCAGGGGGGCCTCCGTCGCATTTTGCTGACGGCTTCGGGTGGGGCCTTCCGGGATTGGCCGGTGGAGCGGCTGGCTCAAGTGACGGTGGCCGATGCGCTGAAGCATCCCAACTGGTCGATGGGCCGCAAGATCACGGTGGATTCAGCCACCCTGATGAACAAGGGCTTGGAGGTGATTGAAGCCCATTTCCTGTTTGGGATGGACTATGACGGCATTGATATCGTGATTCATCCCCAAAGCATTATTCACTCGCTGATTGAGCTGCAAGATACATCGGTGTTGGCTCAGTTGGGTTGGCCAGATATGCGGCTGCCGTTGCTCTATGCCTTGTCTTACCCGGAGCGGATTTATACGAATTGGGAAACGTTGGATTTGGTGAAGGCGGGCGATTTAACATTCCGTGCGCCCGATCGCGCGAAATATCCCTGCATGGATTTGGCCTATGCGGCGGGTCGAGCCGGGGGATCCATGCCAGCGGTGTTGAATGCGGCCAATGAGCAGGCGGTGGCCCTGTTCCTGGAGGAAAAGGTGCATTTCCTGGATATTCCGAAGCTGATTGAAAAGGCTTGCGATCGCCACCGGGCGGACAATCGAACCCAGCCGACCTTGGAAGACATCCTGGAGGCCGATCGCTGGGCCCGCCAAACGGTGTTGGATTTGCAAACGGCGGCGATCGCCTAACCCGCTTTTTTCGGTAATGACTTTCGGTAATTACTTGGGGCGTAATTGGGGCGTAACCGGAGGGCACACCGCTATGCGCCCCTACCCGGATTGCGATTTGGCATGGAGGATGCACGATTGTGCGCCCACGATGCCGTGCGTCTAGGGGCGATAGAGCCAGAGGGGAACACCGTTGGTGGCCAGCTCAAAGTCCAGGGTGCTGAGGGCCCGATCAACCTGAGGCCCAGCCCAGGGGCCGATCGCCCCCGTTGCCCGGCCATCGGAATTCAGCAACCGGGCTAAGGGGGGTTTGCGCTCCTCGATCGTTTGCACCACCACCTTCTCCGGATCCAGCTTGGTCAAGTCTGCCAACCAGCGGCGGGCATCCTCCTCCGTGCCCAGGCGATCGATTAAGCCCAATTCCTTAGCCTGCTCTCCGGTAAAAATTCGCCCATCGGCAAAGCTGCACACCGTTTCCGGCGGCAAATTTCGCGATTGGGCCACGGTCTGCACAAACTGGTGATAGCTGTTGTCAATCAGGGATTGCAGGATTTGGCGTTCTTCGTCGCTCATGGGGCGATCGAACGCCAGGATGTCCTTATAGGGCCCAGACTTAATCACCTTGAAGGAAACCCCCACCTTATCCAGCAAGGATTCGATGTTGTTGCCTCGGATAATTACGCCGATGCTGCCGGTAATAGTGCCGGGGTTCGCCACAATCTGGTGCGCCCCCATGCCAATGTAGACCCCACCGGACGCGGAAATATTGCCAAAACTGGCCACGATCTTGGTGGTTTCGCCCAATTCCTTCAGAGCGCTGTAGATTTCCTGAGAATCTCCCACCGTACCGCCAGGGCTATCGATCCGCAGCAACAAACCGGGATATTTGCGCTCTTTCACCACCTTCAGGGCCTTCAGCACCCGTTGACGAGTGCCCCCGGCGATCGCCCCGGAGATTTCAATGCGCGCGAGTTGTTTACGAGTATTGGGCTTGAAAGGCCACATGGGAATTGCCGTCTCGACACCAAAGGAGTGGATACAATTCTAGGGTTTAGTTAATATTTCTTAAAGTTATTGATCAAGTAATTGATCCCAGCCATGACCGCCCAACCCGTCAATCCCCAATCATCGCTGCAATCCTGGTGGGGGTGGCTGCTGCTAATTTCACCCTTTTTCTTTTGGGGCACAGCCATGGTGGCCATGAAAGGCACCCTTGACCACACCAGCCCCTTTTTCTTGGCAGGGTTGCGGCTGGTGCCAGCGGGATTGTTGATTTTGGGGGTGGCGGCCCTGACCGATCGCCTCAAACCCATAAGCTGGATCGGGTGGGCCTGGGTGGCGGCCTTTGCCCTGGTGGATGGGGCCCTGTTCCAAGGCTTTTTGGCCCAAGGGCTGGCTCGCACGGGAGCTGGGTTAGGCTCCGTGACCATTGACTCACAGCCCCTGGCGGTGGCCCTGATGGCCCGCTGGCTCTATCGGGAGCAAATCGGGCCCTTCGGTTGGTTGGGGCTGCTGCTGGGGGTGGTGGGCATTGCCGGTGTAGGGCTGCCCGATGAATGGGTTTTGCAGTTGTTGAACGGCACGGCCTGGCAAGCGCTCTGGCAAAACGGGGCGATTGGCTGGAATTCCGGGGCGATCGGGCAGGGGCTAGCGGCCTTGTTGAATAACCTCTGGGGCAGTGGCTTTTGGTGGATGCTGTTGGCGGCCCTGTCCATGGCGATCGGGACGGTGATGGTGCGGCCGATGAGTCAGTATGTGGATCCGGTGGTGGCCACGGGTTGGCACATGGTCTTTGGCGGAATGCCCCTGTTTGGGCTGTCGGCAGCATTTGAGGTGAACCAATGGCAAAGCTTGACCCTGGCCGATTGGGGGTCGATCGGCTATTCCACCCTCTTTGGCAGCGCGGTTTCCTATGGGGTCTTTTTCTTTTTTGCCTCCAAGGGCAACCTAACCAGCCTCAGCGCTTTGACCTTTCTCACGCCGGTGTTTGCCCTCCTGTTTGGCAATTGGTTTTTGGGGGAAGTGCTCAGCACGGTGCAAACGGCGAGTGTTTTGCTGACGCTGGTTAGCATCTACCTGGTGAATCAGCGGGCGGTGATTGCCCAGAAGTTGCGATCAATCCATCCCAAGTTGGCTCCCATCCCGATCGAGGTGTCGTCCAAAGAGTCCCCTTGATCGACTCGAATCAACAAGAATCTCAGAACCTACAGCCTTTACCTAGAACGATTGGTACGCCATATTGCAGATGCGAGGGAGCAATTATGAGGTGGGCAGTGCTCACCCTACGAGCGATTGTACTTAGTAAGCAAGGTAAAGGCTGTAAGAATTCAAGCAAGAATCCAAGCATTCAGGAAAATCAACGCCACGAATGGGCAAGGCATAGCGAGCCACCGGAACCGCCAACCGTTCCTTGAAGTCGGTTGCTATGGTGGAAACGGGTTTCAGAGTCGTGCCCATCCCCGCCGTTGAGATCAAAATCTCGCGCCCTGACTTCAAATCATTCCAATTAAAATTTCACACCAGGAAACACACCATGGCTCGATCGCGCTGGCAAGGACGTGCGCTGGGATTGTTGATGGCGATCGCGCCGATCACCGCTCCCGCCGCCTGGGCAAACACCCCCGCCGCCCCAGAGAGCACCGGCTCCGCTCGCTCGGAAATGACGCTGCAAACACAAATTGCCCCACCGCAAATCACCCTGCTAGAAACGGGTCAGGGCGATCGGCAATCCTTGCGATTGCGCCTTCAACAGGGCGATCAGCAGCGATCGTTATTGGTAATGAAAAGCCAAATGCAACTGACCCTGGCGGGCCAACAGCCGATGCCGATGCCCGTGCCGGAAATGCGCCTGCTGACGGAAATCACCATCAATCAGGTGGCCACCGATGGCCAAGTGAGCTACACCCTGCGCTATCCCAAGATCGAAATGATTGCGCCGCCGGAAATGTCCTTCGTGCAGCAGGCCATGGACAGCACCGCCCGAGAACTGGAGCGAATTCAAATTCAGGTGGAGGGGGACGATCGGGGGAAACTGTCGAAGGTGAATGTGCTGGCGGACGGCGAGCTTTCGGCCCCTTTGCAGGCCAGCCTCGGCCAAATGACCGAATCGATTCGCAACAGCAACATCGAATTTCCCGCCGAGCCGATCGGGGTTGGAGGGCGCTGGCAAAGTGTCACGGAAATTGAATCCGGGGGGCTGCGAATTCAGCAGCGAGCGGTTTATCAGGTGGTGGAAATCACGCCCGATCGGGTGGTGTTGAGCGTGACCGCTGAACAGACGGCTCCACCCCAAAAGCTCACCATTCCCGGCCTGGCCCCGGAGCAAGCCCCTTCCCTACGGTCGTATCAGGCCAATGGTTCGGGTCAAATTCAGATGAACTTCAACCGTGTGGTTCCCACCCAATCGAATTTGTCCCTGAAGGTGCGATCGGAAATGGAAGGGTTACCCGGCGTGGGCACGGCCCTGATGACCGGTAACTTAGAAATGACCCTGGAGCCGCAACCATAGCGCACTTGCCTATAATTGGGGCCCCTCTCTGGTCGCGATCGGGCGATGTGCGGTAATGGAGTTGAAAGTTGCCCTGTCGGCGCGGCGGGTGCTGGGTTGGTTGCTGGTCGCGGTGGTGCTGTTGACCCTGGCGGGAACGGCGGTGCAGGTGGCGAAATATGCCTTTGGCTATCGCGAAGGCTGGACAAGGCTGTTTAACCTCGATCGGGAATACAACCTGCCCTCGTTGTTTTCCACGGGTTTATTGGGGAGCTGTGCTCTGTTGCTCCGGGCGATCGGCCAGCGAGCGGCCGCCTTGGGCGATCGCTGGGCCCCCTCCTGGCGGCTGTTGGGTGGCATTTTCACCTTTTTGGCCCTGGATGAGTGGTTCAGTATCCATGAAATTTTGATCTTGCCCAATTTGGCGAAATGGGCAGGGTTGCCGGGCTTTTTGAAGCAAATTTGGGTGATTCCGGCGGCGATCGCCGTGGGTTGGGGGGCTTGGCGATTTTGGCCCTTTTGGCGACAGCTCCCCCCCAAGTTACGCGGTCGATCGCTGTTGGCGGGCTGTTTGTATGTTTCTGGGGCGTTGCTGATGGAGATGGTGGGCGGAGCCTATTCCGCCGATCAGGGGCAACAAAACCTGACCTATGCCCTACTGACGGTGGTGGAAGAGGTGGCGGAAATGCTGGGAACCACCCTGTTTTTGTGGGCGCTGTTGGTGCATTTGGGATCCTGGTCGGGGAAATTTTCCTTGGTGCTCGATTTGGGCGATCGAAACTTGAGCGATCGAAACTTGAGCGATCGACGGGATCCCCAGGATCCTCAGCAGCCATGATTGGCAAATGGCGCGGCCCGCAAGGCTCCTCAACCATGCTCGGGGCGATCGGGCAGGTTGCTTTTTGGCGATCGGGTTGGGCCGTCCTGGGATGGACATTGCTGGGGGCCCTGGTGCGGTTTTGGAATTTGGGGGGCAAACCGCCATCCAGCATTGAAGTGGCCTCGATCGGGTTCGGGCTGGGCAACGGGTTTGATCATTTGCCGCTCGATCGGCTGGTCAGCTTGGCGGAACTCTTGGAACCCTTGCGAGTGCAACCCACCGTGGGGCTGGGTGAAACGATCGCCCGTTTAGCGGCCCAAAGCACCCATCCGCCCCTCTTTTTTGGGTTGATGCATGGCTGGCTGAGGGCGCTCACCCCGGCAGGTGGTTTGGTGGACTTGGCCACGGCTCGATCGCTCAGTGCCCTGTTGGGTTGTGTGGCAATTCCCGCCGGATTCTGGCTTGCCCAATGGCTGGCGGGTCACCTGGCTCCCCCCCAAGACGGCGCAGCGACCCCACAGCCCACCGATCGGCCTGTGGCGGCCCTTTGGATGGCCCACGGGGTGGCGGCCCTGTTAGCCCTGTCGCCCTATGGGGTGGCCATGGCCCAAGAGGCCCGACACTACACCCTGGCGATTCTATGGGCGATCGGCACTTGGGCCGCCACCTTCGGAGCCGTTCATCGGTTGCATCAGGGGCGATCGCCCGGTTGGGGCTTGGGAATTACCTGGGTGCTGGGGAATGGCCTCAGCCTGGCCACTCACTATTTTTGTCTGTTGGGGATTGCGGCCCAGGGGCTGGCGATCGGCTGGTTAGCTTGGAGCCAAGGGCAATCGCAGGGGTGGTCAATCCTTCGGGGGCGGCCCTGGCGCGTAATGGGGGTGATTGCGCTGGCCCAAATCGCCCTGGCGGCCGCTTGGTTGCCGGCCATGGCGGGAGCCTCCGAAAGTGAACTCACCGCTTGGATTCGAGAGGATCTGAGTCCGGCGGAATGGTTCTTGCCGCCCCTGCGGTTGCTGGCTTGGTTGGCAACCATGGTGGTGTTGCTGCCGGTGGAACAGCAGCCCCTGCCGGTGATCCTGGGCAGCGCGATCGCCCTGTTGGCCGTTCTGGGATTGCTGCTGCGGATGATCGGGCCCATTTGGCGATCGGGTTTGGCCCGTCCTGCGCCGCTGTGGTGGGCAATCAGCATTGGGATCGTGGGGCCGTTGGTGCTCATGCTGCTGTCGATTTACAGTGATCGGGGTGACCTCAGCGTCGCTCCCCGATACCAGTTTGTGCATTTCCCGCTGGTGGTTTTGGGGGTGGGGTTGGCCCTGGGTCAGCGATCGACCGATCGCGCTCCCCTTTCGATCGGGCGGTGGCAGGGGTCGGGGCGATCAGCGATGGTCGCGATCCTGGTCGTCAGTCTGTTGGGGAGCTTGGCGGTGGCCAACAATTGGGGCTTTTTGAAGTCGCGGCAGGTCGATCGCCTGTGGGAGCAGATCGAAGGGCGATCGACCCATACCCCCTTGCTCGTCAGTCACATTGAAACCTATGCCGAAATTCGCGGCACGGTGGCGATCGCCTACGAGTGGCAACGACGACAAGCGCCACCAACCCATCAGCGCCCGGCCCAGTCCTCGAATTCGCCCCAATTCGCCCCGCAATTTTTAATGCTGCAAGAGGCGAGCGATCGGGCCGATGCCCAATCACCCTTAGCCCAAGTGATTCAGCAGCAGGCCCGCCCCTTTGACCTATGGACAGTTGACCTGTCGCCCGCCTTGGACTTGGAAGCCTATGGGTGCGAGCGAGCGAAGGAACGCCGCCGACCCACGGGCTATCGTTTACGCCACTACCAATGCACCGAAGCGGCTTCTTGATTTACCCTTTAGCCCCAATGATGCCGATCGGGTGAACGGGGGCGATCGACCCGGCCAGCATTTGACCATCAGTTGGCCATCAGGCTGGATGGGGGTTTTCAAGCGGCAACCTAGGCGCGATCGGGCTTGGCGAAGGCACGGAAGTAGAGCGATTTTGCCAACTCTTTGATCGGAAAGAGCAGATAGGTCAAGGGATTGATCGTCACGATGATGTTGCGCACATCCCGTTCCGCCAGGGCCACGATCGCCCGTGCAACCCACCCCGCCGACATAATCCCGATCGGGTTGAGATCGCTCTTGAACGGGCCAAGAATCAGCTTCCGCACCACACAGGGCGCATCCAAGCGCCGCAGGGTGATCAAATCCCCGATCGCCCGTTTCGATAGCTCATACAGGGGGCTAAACGCCGGGTTCACTTCCGCCTCGGAGGTGTTGACCCAAACTTCCTTCAGGGCCCGGTGTTCCGATTTGGTGACCGTCTCAAAAAATAGCTCCATCAACCGCCAAGCCGACAGAGTGTTCACCTCCAGCGCTTGGGCCACGGCCGCCGCCGAGCGATCGCCCTGATTCACCCCATGGTTAATGATCAAAATATCCACATTGGCCAGGGTTTCGCGCAGGGCCGCCTCTTCGCCCGATCGCCAAGTGACCACCCGCACATTGCCCTCAAAGGTGGTTCCTTCGCGCGTTGTCAGGGCCACCAACCTCGCCCCTCGGCGTTGCAACACGGCAATCAGGGCCCGGCCCATGCTGCCCGATGCCCCGGTAATCGCGATTGTTTTGCCCTTCAGGGACAGGGCTGTGCCCAGCAGCTTATCCACCAACGTCAAAGACCCACAGTAATAGGCATTGCCCGAATCAAAATGGTGTCGCCAATGGTAGGTGCGATTCACCGTCCAGACGGAGGGGTTGCTATCCAGGTCGCCCGCCTTGTGGGTTAGGTCGGTTTCCATCAGGTAGCCACGAGATCGGGCGATCGCCGTGGCCAAAAAGCCCAGGGAATAAATGCAACCAAGCCACATTCCCCACTGACCTGACACCGCCGCCGTCAGCCCCACCACCGAAGCCATGGTGGCCGCTTCGGGCGCATCGTTGGCCAATTGAGCTTTGTAATAGGTATCAAGGCTGCTGATGGTTAGGTCACGGCGATAGACCTTGTGGTGCATGTTGTGGGCCCGTTGGAGCGGTTCCCAATAGTGGCCGGCCACATGATAAAAATCGCGCACGATTTCGGCCAGGACGATCGAGCCGATCGCCCAACTCAGTTGTACGAATCCCTCTGCGTTCATGATTTGGTTCTACTTAGCCCAGCTACAGATGCTCAAAACGGTTCAAAGTTGAATTGCCATGGGATCAGGTTCAACCTGGCGATCGATTGCCCAGAATTGGGAAAGACTCGATCGCCCAGTTCGCGGGGCTAGGATGCAGTTTGTTGAATTGAGTTGAATTGAGCTGAATTGAATTGAACTGAATTGCACCAATCGTCAATCAGCCCAAGCATCAATCAGCTAAAGACAATGGCTATAGAATAGCGACTTCCCGGAGCGGCTGATGCAGCAAGCAACGGAGATGGCACTCAAACAGGTCGGGCGTTTGGACTCCAATGCTGGCGATCGCGGGGGCCGCCGGGAAAGGCAACAGCCGATCGAAATAGACGGGATTTGGATCTTTGTCCGGGCGATCGAACCCAAATTGCATCAGATACAGACCGGGCGCGAGCCGGAGCCAATTCATTAGCTCAAAACCCAACCGATAGGCCGCCTGTCGATCGCGATCGGACAGGTGATGGGGCTGAAGGAACTGACCCGTTGAGCCAGGCTCCGCGCCGAGGGCAATCGCTTCACCATACAGAGGCCCCTTGGCGGTCACGATCAGGGGTAACCACAACTGACCCTCGCCGTTGGGCCAATCTAATTCCGCCGTCACCCGCGATCGCAAGCTCTCAACCGCCGCGCAGGTCACCCAGGTGGAACGGTGAACCCAGTCCACCGGAAAGCGATCATCCTCCAAGATTCGTAACGTTAGGGGACAGTCGATCGCCCCTGGGCCGCCGGGCAAAGGGGTTTCATCACCCACCACAACGATCTGCAGGTCAAGCCGCAGGTCAACCGCCACGGCCTTCAAGCGATCGAGCGCCACCGACAACCAATCCCCAGCGGCTAGCGAATCCGCCCGATCGATCCAAACTCTTAAACAGGTCATGGAGTTTCGCCGGCAAATTCGGGGAGGTCAAGACTTCCGGGGCGACGACTGCTGACCGCGAGTCGATAGCTGACGCTTTGTAATTCTGCTTGTAGGTTGCGGTTTTCCTGTTGCAGTTGGCCCACGCGCTCTTTGATGGCGCTCAGGCGTTCTTCAAACTTGGAGCGATAGACGTTGGGCAACTCCTGAATCGTTTGCTCCAGCATCCGGCTGCGATCGCCCAGTTCTTGCACTGACTGGCGTAATTGGTAGATTTCCGCGTCTCGATCGGCCAATTGATCTTGATAAAAACCCACCTGTTCTTCCACTTCCCGCACCCGATCGCGCAGGGCCTGCAATTCCGCCTGATGGCGCTCTGGCTGGTCGGAGGTGGGCACCAGGCCCGCATTGCCCTTCACCAAGCGGAACAGTTCCTGCGAAAGCTGCTGTACCAAGCGATCGCGCATTTGCAGTTCATCACGCAAGCGGGCAATTTCCGCTGGGGCTGCTTGACCGTTCAATCCGTCGGCTTGCATCACGGCAATGGGATGGGGTTAATAATCGTATGGACAACGCTACCGTATTTTTTAACCCAAGATTGGCTTGAACAGCTAGGGCTAATCAACAGGCGGTCTTGGCTTCGCTGGTTTTGATTCGCTGTTTTTGCTGTTTTTGCCGCATCCGCTGACTCCAACGCTGACTTCAAAAAGACCGTGCTACCTCGCGAAACCCTGCTGAAACGTGCAACCCACCGAGAAACGATCGCCCGGGCGATCGACCTGGCAGACCAGAGCCTAAAAACCTGGGAACCGGCCGTGAGCGATTTTTTGTCACCGCCGGAAATTGCCGACATCCAAACCGTCTTCAGTGGCTTGTCGGAAGTGGTGTTCATGCCTTGGGGGGGCTATCCCCAAGCGGAACGGCAGCGGGTGGCTTTTGCCCGATCGGAACTGCCGCTGATCGCAGACGCGATCGAGGTGGCAGCCTTGGAAATTGCCGGGAATTTTTTGTTTGACCCGGCCACCCATCGCGATTTTTTGGGGGCCCTGTTGGGAACGGGGTTGGTGCGTGACAAGGTGGGCGATTTGTTGGTGCAGGGGGAACGCGGGGCCCAAGCCCTGGTTGCGCCGGAGGTGGTGGAATTTTTGGAGCTAAATCTCACTCAAGTGCGATCAGTGCCGGTGAAGACCCGCGCCATTCCCCTCGGTGAACTGAAGGTTCGCGAACCCAAGAAAAAGGAAATGACGACGGTGGAGGCTTCTTTGCGCCTAGATGCGATCGCCTCCGCCGGGTTTGGCATCTCCCGTAGCAAAATGGCGGAGGCAATTTCCGGGGGCGATGTGCGGGTGAACTGGAAAGACATCACCAGCCCCAGCCATTTGCTGAAATCGGGGGATCTGGTGGTGTTGGCGGGCAAGGGCCGCCTCTCGATCGGGGAAATTGCCACCACCAAGAAAGATCGCTATCGGGTACAGCTCACGCGATTTGTTTAGGGGGTTTAAGCCAGTTAACTCTCACTATCGAGTACAACTCATGCGATGTGTTTAGGGGGTTTGAGTAGGCTAACTCTCACCAAGAATCGCGATCGCTGCCGTCCCGGTTTCATATCTTTAGGGCATCTTCTCAACATCCGTTAGCGGGCGGGAGCGCGTTTTTTCCATTGGGCGATCGCCTGTTGGGCGCTGGCATAGGCCGCCGTGTTGGGTGGCACTAGGCTGGCCGTTTGGATGGCAGCGGCCAGTTGGTTGGCATTAGCGCGACCTTGGGCAATTTTGAAAATTTCTTGGCTCCAAAGATTGATTTGGTCGCGGGCGGCGGGATATCCCGGTTGGTTCACGGGCACGCTGCGGGCCAGGTCGATCGCCCGGTTATAGCTGGAGGCTTGATTAAGCTGAATTTGGCCGGCGGCTTTTTGCAAAATGGCGCGGTTATTGGCCTGTTGCTGCTGGAGGGTTTGCCATTGGGCGATCGAGCTGCGTGCCTCTTGGTACACCTCACCCTGATCGGGCGCAACAATTTTGGCCGCCGCGATCGCCCCGCCAAAGTCGCCATTGAGGGCCCGCCCCTTGGCCAAGTCCAAAATTACCCGGCTCCAGCGGTCGATCGCCTGCTGGGCCTGGCCATAGCCCGGATCTCCCGGTTTGATTTCTCGGGCCCGCAAAATTGCTTTGCCAAATTCCGAAGCCTGATTCGTCCCGATCGGGATCCGTGCCAAGTTCAATTGGTTCACCCCGGTAGGGCTGGCGGCCGGCGGCGTGGGGCTGGGGTTAGGACTGACTTGGGGGCTGGGTTTTGGGTTAGGCAACCCCGACTGAGCAACGGGAGCAGGCTGGGGACTCGCCAAAGGGCTAGGTTCCGGCGGCGGCAACGTCCGGGAGCCGGTGGGGGGCGATGCCCCATTGGCCGGCGCGGGCAGCGGGGTAGCGGGGGGTATATTCGCTCCAAAAGGGGCGGCCGGGCTGGGCGTTGGGGCCGTGATGCTGGCTCCAAACAGGGCCGCATAGTTGCGGGCCACCACGGCCGCCAACAGCACAATTCCCAAAATTCCCAACCAAGTCACCAACTGGCGCGCAAAGGCCAAGTCACTGGCGCTAAGACCAGCCGTGAGCGGGCCAATCAGGGCCAAATCTCGCTGGGACTCGGGAATCGGTTCCGGCGGCAGGGCGTTGGGCGGGGGGGAACTGTTGGAATGCGTCGCCTCGATCGGGAGCACGGGCGCGATCGCACTTGGGGGCCGCAAGTTGCCTGACTCCGCCGGGCGATCGCCGTTGGGCACAGCCGATGTGAAGGGGTTCGGTGTGGCCAGTCCCGGTTGCGCCTCTTCCGCTGGAACCCAATCATTGGCAAACAGCGCCTCAAAGGCACTGGGTTCCGTGGCCCAAGCATCGGGCAAATTGGCGGCGGACGCGAATCGATCGAGCGCCTCATCATCCAAAGCCGGACTTTGCACCTGATCTGACCCAAACACGCCCAGTTCTGGCGGTTGGTCGGGTTGTGAATTGGATTGCAAATTGGGCTGTGAGTTGGGTTGATTGACTGGGTAATCGAGCTGGGGATCAGGCGGTGAATCACTGGGCGACCCATTGCCCAGAGGGGCGATCGAAGGTTCCGCAGCCAAGGCCGGCGCACTGGCCGGAAACACCACAAAGGACTCGATCGGGAGCGGCGGCTCTGGCATCATGCGCCCCACCACCGTTTCATAGAGCCGCTCGTGGGGATGGGCAAACACTTGCACCTGGGGCGCAACTCGGCCCTGCTCCTGGGCTAAGGCGCGGGTCGTTTCCCGCAAAAACCGTGAAAGGGCATAGAGATTCATCCCCTGGGATTGGCCCAGGGCCGCCGCCAGGGCCGGAGCCAACAGGCCGCTGCTTTGGCGACCCGCCCCCGGTTCTGCCAACAAAATCGACAACCCCATTTCTTGGGCCAAAAGGGGAATTTCACCGCCCACCGGGGCCAGGTTTTCGGTGGGCGGCCGGCTCAAGTCCAAAACCAACAGCACCTGACCACCAGGGCCAACCCGATCGCTCGCCAATTTCAAATATTCACAAACTCGCCGCAGGGGAATCCCCGCCGTTGCCGCCCGATCCAGGCTGGCTTCGATGGGTAGCAAATAATCCCGATCGCGATGACTCACCCCATAGCCACTGAAAAAACACCAAAGGGTATCACCGGGGTTTACCAATTCCGTGGCGGCAAAATCCAGCCAATATTCCAGATTTTCGCGATTGGGATAGGTGGGGCGATCGAGCAGGGACAAGGAGCGATCGCTCAAGATCACGGTTCGATATTGGGTTCCCGCCAAGCCACTCGTTTGGCTTTGCCAAGCCTGGGCCACGGTGACCACGTGGGACTCCGCTTCGGGCAGTGGCGGCAATAGAGGATATTGACCAATCCCGATCGCGATCGCCCAGTGGGTTTTGCCCTGGGTTGCACTGGAACTCGTCACCATCAAAACCCCTTCGTGCAATGCGTTTGTCTACTGTGCTTGGGTTGGGCTGGTTGTTGTGGCCCTGCTCGATCGTCTTGAATTGTTTTCAATTTTGCCGCCCCGAATTCCGTCGCCCCGGATGTTGAGCACATCTTGAGAGCATCTTGATCGAGGGCAGAACCCAAGCCAAGCGATCGAACCCATCGAAAAAGTTGCCCAAACCATATCACGGCCGTCCGGCGCTCTGGAAAACGATCGAAATAGCTACGGGATGGCTATCGATTCAAGGGCTGGGATCGTTATGAAATTAACGCTTTTCATGTTTATGCGAGATGATGGATTCATTAACTGATTTCAAAACCGATTTCAAGGGTAACGTTTGGGGTGGTCTGTGGCGAAATCTTGGGTGAGCCGATCAATTGAGGCCCTGTCGGATTTGGTTTGGCAGCGATCCTGTGAGCTATGCGATCGCCCGGCCAAGCACCAAGGCCTCTGCCTCGCCTGCGATCGTCGCCTGCTCGCCAGTCAACTGCCCCTTGAGCAACGGTGGGGCCGCTTGCCCTCTGCCCTCGTTTCGTCGGCTCCCCTGTTCCTGGCTTGGGGGCTTTATGACGGCTCCCTGAAACGGGCGATCGCGGCCCTGAAATACGAAGGACATCCCAAACTGGCCGCAACCTTGGGCCAGGGTTTGGGTCGTCTGTGGCTGGCACCGGGAACCGATCGGGCAATTGCAACCCCTTGGCAACAGCTCGATCAAGCGGCCCCTTGGGTGATCCCGATTCCGCTCCATGAATCTCGACTGCAAAAACGCGGCTTTAATCAGGCGGAATTGTTGGCCAAGCATTTTTGTGATGTAACCGGCCATCGTCTGATCCCCAATGGCCTGCAACGGATTCGGGATACCCAAGCGCAATTTGGCTTAGGCCAGGGCGATCGAGCAGCCAATGTGCAGGGGGCCTTTGCCTTGGGGCCGGGTCTGGGGCAACAACGCCCCCGATCGGTGATTTTGCTGGATGATATCTACACCTCCGGGGCCACAGTTCAAGCGGCCAGCAACAGCCTGCGGGCGGGCGGCTGGACGGTGGCGGCGGTGGTGGTGGTGGCCCGATCGGCCCAGCGTCCCGCTCCCGGAACCCACCCACCAACCCGATCGACCCCGACGCGCCCGAAACGTAGAGATTCTTAATTGATCGCAACGACCGGAAAACTCGTCCGCTAAAATTCGGTTGCACGGCCGCTGCGCGATTGCCATGGCCGCCGTCCTTCCCCCCTTGCCTATTTCTTCAAAGGAGCCAGATTCATGGCGCTGCCCCTCTCCAAATCCCTGACTGATAAACCCCTTTGGCTGCTGGGTGCGGGGGTTGCCGGGGTGTGGTTGGCGCTGGAGGTGCTGAACCAAGTGCTCCATGGGCTGGGCAGTTGGCTGCCGGCCGGAGCCGTGGCCGTGGGCGCGGGCCTGTGGTTAACGCGACGACGATCGCTCCCGGTGGCCCCGGTGACGGAGCCGAGCACCCTCGATCGAGCTGCTGCGGAACGGGCGATCGCGCGGGCCCAAGGCCTACTGAATTTGGTGGCGGCAGAACTACCCACTTTTGCGGCTCAAGATTGGCAAACCCAACTCGATCGCCTGACCCAAGATTTAGATCGATCGCGCCTGGCCCTGGCGATTTTGGGAGGCCCCGCCGTTGGTAAATCAGCGTTGGTCAACAGCTTGGGCACGGCGGCCCTGGCGATCGACTACCAAGAACTGCCCAGCCTGTTTGTGGGGGGCGAAACCCAAGATCCGATCACGCTGGACTTGGCCCTCCAGGCCGATCGGGCCCTGTTTGTGACAGCGGGCGACATTACCGAAACGGAATACGAAACTTTGGAATGGCTGTTGGCTCACGAGCAGGCCCCAATCGTGGTCTTCAACAAGGCCGATCGCTACCTGCCCGCCGATCGCGACACCGTGTTAACCACCATTCAACATCGGCTCCATGGGCAATTGCCCCCCACGGCCATCATCCCCACCGCCGCCGCACCGGCTGCGATCAAAGTCCGGAAACATGCGGCCGATGGTACGGTGCAAGAATTCTTGGAGCAGCCGGAGCCGGACTTGGGAGCCTTGGTCACCGGCTTGCAAAACACGCTCATGGCAGAGGGCGATCGCTGGCGGTGGCGCACCACCCTGCGGCGAACTCGGCAAATGACGCAGCAGTGGCAAACCACCCTCAAAACCGATCGACGCGATCGCGCCATCGGAGCGATCGAGCAAAGCCAATGGATCGCCGCTGCCACGGCCTTTGCCAATCCGCTGCCTGGCCTGGACTTGTTGGCCACGGCGGCAATTAATGGCCAATTGGTGATGGACTTGGGCCAGATTTATCAGCAACGGTTTTCCCTCGATCGAGCCCAGGCGATCGCCCAAACCCTCGGGGAAGTCATGCTCAAGCTCGGGTTGGTGGAACTGGGCAGCCAGGCGATCGCCACCGCCCTCAAAACCAGCGCCCTCACCTACCTGGCCGGCGGCGCAATTCAGGGTCTCAGTGCCGCCTACCTGACCCGAGTGGCGGGTCTGAGCTTGGTGGAACTGTTCCAAGCCCATGTGGAAGCGGAATGGGCCGGCCAACCGGAGGGCGAAAACTGGCTCAGTCCCGATCGTCTGAGCACCATTCTGCGGCGCGTCTTCGAGCAAACCCGCCAAAGCACCATCATCCAAACCCTGATCGACCAAGGGCGCGATCGACTGTTTCCCAATGCTGCAACCAGCGCTGCTCCCAACTAACACCTACGCCGATGGTCTTTGCTTAGAGTCTTTTTGACCAAAAGAAAGGGTACAAGCCCCGCCCTTCTAGGGCGGCTTTTTCGATTAACCCCGCTGATAATGTTAGTTATGAAAGCACGATTTCGCTACCGAATTTATCCCAATCGCCTGCAAAGATTAATGCTGGCAAAAACATTTGGCTGCGCTCGTGTGGTCTACAGCGATGCAATTCGGTTGCGTCAAGAACTCTATTAGCAAGGGGAGAAAGTTAGCGATACTGAAATTCAGAAACGAGTCATCACCCAAGCCAAGCTAACCGTTGAACGTGAATGGCTATCGGAAGTTGCATCTGTGCCGTTAGTTCAATCCTTGCAAGATGCCCATCTGGCTTTTCGCAATTTCTTCAAAAGCTTGAAGGGTGAGCGGAAAGGTCGCAAGATTGGGTTTCCGAAGTTCAAAAAGAAACACTCAACTCAATCCATTCGATTCACGACCAATGGGTTTTCGGTTAAACCCAACTCAGTTTACCTAGCCAAGATCGGTTGTGTGCGGGTCAAGTGGTCAAGAGAACTGCCATCGGATCCATCATCAGTGACGATCATCAAGGATGCAGCCGATCGCTACTTCGCGTCGTTTGTCTGTGAAGTGGATCTGATCGCTCTGAAGGCTATCAATGATGGAGTTGGTATCGACTTAGGATTAACAACCTTCGCCACTCTGTCCACAGGCGAAAAGGTACTAAGTCCCAAGCCTCTAACCAAATCCCTGAAGCGATTGCGCCGCGCTCAAAAATCCCTCAGCCGCAAGGTTAAGGGCAGCAAGCGCCGATATCTAGCCCGACGCAAGGTGGCCCGGATTCACGCCCGCATCAAGGATCAACGAACTGACTTCCTGCACAAGCTATCGACCCGAATCGTTCGCGAGAACCAAGCGATCATTCTGGAAGATTTGAATGTGTCGGGCATGGTCAAAAACCGCAAGTTGGCGCGGGCGATTTCTGATGCTGGCTGGTACAGCTTCCGCCAAATTCTACGGGCGGGATTTCCAGGTGATTAGCCGATGGGAGCCGACCAGTCAGCGCTGTTCATCTTGTGGCCAATTGGGTGGCAAGAAACCCCTTGATGTACGCGAGTGGGTGTGTATGCACTGTGGTGCGGTACATGATCGCGATGTGAATGCCGCCATCAATATCCAAGTCGCGGGCGGGCAGTCCGAGACTCAAAACGGACGTGGAGGCAAGCGTCAGACTGGTTCGCCAGCAGCAGCCCGTGAAGCGTCAACCCGTGGTCTAGTCGAGCAACTGCGGTTGTTTGCCTAGGGCCGGAATCCCCGCTCCTTTAGGACGGGGAGGATGTCAACGCACGACCTGGAAGCTGAGCAGACCAGAAACCAGCACTCAGAAACCAGCACTCAGAAACCAGCACTCAGAAATCAGCATTCAAAGACACCGGCTGAAACCCGCCCGGCCCACTAGGCCCCAATTTGCTGACCAATTGAGAGGCCCAAAAAATGAGGCCCAAAAAATGGGAACGACTGGTTGGCAGTCGTTCCCATTTCGTTATTCAGCTTGGTACTCAGCTTGATTGGGTTGGATTCAATTACCGGAATCGAATCCCATTGATAGGGCTAGCTGTGGACAGAAAAACCGGGAAATCTCCCAGAAAATTTCCTCCCCGCCCTGCTACTTGTCCGCGTCCTTCTTATCCGAGTGATTGCGAATTTGCTCCGCTTCCGGGCATTCTTCCGCTACGGGCAGATCTAAGACACTGCGCCGAGACACCGAAGCAAGCTTGCGCGTCACCGAGCCGATACTTTCGAGGCGCACCATTTCTTCCCAAGCACAGGTTTCGTCGTCCTCTTCGGTTTCGTAGCGCAGGGTCACGAGGTCGCCTTCAATGTCAAGGATTTGTGCGCGCTCGATCCAGCGCTGCTGATCGCGCAGGAATATGCACACTTCCTGTCCGTCACAGCAGAGCTGATAAATCTTGCGGTGTAGCATAGCTTGCCTCTTCTAAGGTGGTGAACTGGCCCCTGCAATTGAGTGGAGTTGCAGTTTCAAAGTTTGATTGGGGGGCAGTGGCTTCACTGGCGCTGCCAAGCAACCATTCAGCGCTAATGACAACCACAGGATCGGGGGAATTTGGCCCAGTCGATCCCCAATCCAACTTCCATGCTGGCCATGATGGCAATTTGCTTGAGTTGTCGGCTGACGATCGAGCAAGCGGGTCAAGATTGCTCGACTGCTCCCCCCATTCTAGGCTACGGGGTTAGCTTTCAGCGCTCCGGGTGGCCAAGCATCCCTACGCCATATCCTAGCGCTTGGCTGTTCGTTAGGACGAGAGACAGGCCAGGATCGTTTCATAGACCGATCGCGCCAGACTGTTGAGATCGTAGCCACCCTCCAACCCCAGCACCATTCGACGGCTAATGCCCAGGAGCGATCGCGTCAGCCATCCATAATCCTCCGGTTGGAGATGAATTTGCGCCAACGGATCGTCTCGATTGGCATCGTACCCCGCGCTAATGATCAACAAATCGGGATCAAAGTTCCGCAAGAACGGCAACAATTGCGCCTCAACCAAGGCCTGATAGGTGCTGCCGTCGGCTCCCGGGGGCACGGGCAAATTCAACAGTTGATAATCTCGATCGGCAACTCCGGGGCGACCCGTGCCCGGATAGGCCGGTGATTGGTGAATGGAACAGTAGGCAATTTGGGGATGATCCCGCACGATCGCCTCAGTGCCGTTGCCGTGATGCACATCCCAATCCACGATCGCCACTCGCTGTGCCTGGCCCGCCTCCAGGGCCGTCAAGGCCGCGATCGCCGCATTCGCAAACAAGCAAAACCCCATCCCCCGATGACGCAGGGCATGGTGGCCCGGTGGTCGCGCCGCCACAAACACGGGTTGTCCCGTTGCGATCGCCTCGTCCATGCCATCCAGCCAGGCCTGCACAGCCAAGCGAGCCACCTCGTAGCTACGGGCAGAAATGGGCGTGTCAACCTCCAGTTGCCCACCGCCCCGATTGGCCAGCAATCGCACGTGATGGATATAGTCCGGTTCATGGGCCCGCCGCAGGGCTTGGGTGAGCGGGTCGATCGGAGCATCGCTGGCGGGCACTAACTGGGGGCTATGCCAACGGAGCCGATCGGCAAAGGGAGCCGTTTGCAAGGCCGCCACAATTGCCCTCAGGCGATCGGGTCGCTCCGGGTGGCCCCAGCCCGTGTCATGCAGCAAAAACTCATCGCTGTACACGATCGTGACCGCCCCATCGTCGATCGGCCCTGCTGTCACCGGTTGTGCCTCCGCGCCTGCTTCTGTGCGCCCCTCGGCCCGAACCTCAGTACTTGGGGTTTGCTCACTCAGCATTCACCATCTCCCCATAACCCAGTAATTTCACGGCAACCTTTTGGTTTTCTATGCCTATTTTTCTCACAGCCTAGCCAACGCAATTGGTCGTGGCTCAAGCATTATCCAGATCTCTGCGTTAATTTGACTTAAAAATACCCAAAACAAGGTCAAACTGATCAAATTCCCCATAACCTATTCCACCATCAACTAACTTCGCAAATCGATTTCTCATAGCAAACATTGCAACATCTCAACCGCACAACTAACTTCAGCAGGTTGATGCCCAATATTCATTTCCTAATGACCGTCATCAAACAATTATTTTGGCGTTGCCCGATCGAGACTACTGAATTTCAAAGACAATTGGCTTGTGGACAGTTCCAAAAATTCGTCGAAAATTCGTCGAAAATTCGTCAAATCTAGAATTTTTCAGGAATATTCAACCCAAATCACGAATTAGTGGTCAATTTCTGATTGATTACGAGGTCTTGAGTCGATTAGCTCACCAAATAGGTTATCTTGGATTTTTCACTTAACCATTTCTTTGATTGATCTTTGTTTTAACAACAACTCTCAAGATATTAATAAACTCATGGATTAATCAAGATCAATTATGATTAACATTTGGCTCACATTCAATTAATCAATTATTTCTAAAGAACAATTTTTAATCATATTTATATCTAAAATAATTTAGACTTTCCAGATTACGATTAACTCAAAAGGTAGTGCCGTAATTCAGTAATGATGAGCCGGTGAAAGTCTTGCGGCGTAAGCGACCAGCTACCGAAAATCATCACCTCACAGGCACTATTACTCAAAAATACTCAATAAAGGAATATTTGATTTTGGTATTCATTCTCATTTTTTCATATTAATATCTAGTTTTTTCGCTTGTCTATCATCACTACTGAACAATTAATCAGTTTTTCAACCAATGCTTCATCTAAAACTAAGTTTTTTGATTTTGGTGCGTTTTGCAACCAAACAAGTTTAAAAAAATACGGATATTCAAAGCAAGTCACTGAAAATTGGGGATCTCAATCACCCTAAGGCTGGATTTTTGACCTTTATTTGAACTTCGATTGTCAGTAAATCATCTATTGGCGTTAAACTAAGTAGTAGTTAAATTATTTTATGAATTGTTGGATGAACTACTTTGGTTATTATAGCTACAATTTTTGATCACTTTTAATTTTAAATCTCCAATAGTAGAGTATTATATATTTCACATAAATCCAAAGTCCATTTTCAATATAGACAGTCAGAAATTGTCCTTTTATTCACTTTTGTCAGTTTTTGCAACGGCAAAAACTTTCAGTGTCTACGGAATTTTTGTGATCCATGTCTCAATCCTCTCGGTTTGCATTCAAATTGCCCCGCACTTTGGGTTCCATTGAAACCTGGGGTTTTGGTTTCAGCGGTTTGTTGCTTTGGCTGGGAACCGCACCGGCCATGAATGCGGCCTTGGGGCTTGGCTCCCTGTGGGTTTGGATTCCGGGAGCAGTGATTGGCACCTTGCTGAATCTACAGGTCAGACAGCTCGGAGTTCATGATCAGGATCGATCGGGCGGAACGCCAAACTATGCCACTCAGTTACTCCATAAGTTCCCATTTTTAGCCCGCTACAGCGCGATCGGCTATTGGCTAGGTTGGGTGTCGGTTCCGCCCATGAATGCCATCATTTTGACCGACTTAATTCAGGTCAGCTTGGAACCGCTGGGAGTGGATTGTCCGGTCACCGCCTTTCGTATTTTATTCACCCTGCTGCCCTATATTGTCACCTTTAGCAACTCCCGAACCGTCGGAATTTTACATGCCTTTTTTGTCATACCTGCTATTAGTTGCCTGTTAATTTTTTGCCTTCAAGGCTTCAGTTGGTTGAGCCTTTCGCCTCAAAGTCCAGGTCTTTTTTCGTCGGCCAACTTTAGTCTTGGTTTCACAGATTGGGCCAAGTGGTTTTTTGTGGCCATTTATGCGGTATATGGCTGTGAAACGGCTTCCTCTTTTGTAGCTGACAGTCGCCAACCACGCCGCACGCTGGATTGTTTGGTGGCCGCCGCGATCGCGCTACCCATTGTTTATGTCCTGGGGTCGTGGTTGTTGGCGCGGTTGGCCATTTCTCCCCGGCTAGGTGACAGCGCCTATTTGCATCTAATGGCGACAGCGGGGCCGTTTTGGGGCAGCCTCACGCCCGGCCTGGTGACGTTTCTGATTGCTTCCGGTTGCCTGCTCAGCTCCGCCACGGCCGTTTCCAACTGTCCCCGGGTGCTTTACCAGTTAGCCCAAGACCGCCATCTTCCGGCCCTGTTTTCGGTGGTTTCGCCGCGCGGAGTTTTGGAGCCGGGCCTGTTGTTCACCTTGGGGGTGAGTTTGCTCTGTTTGGCTTGGGGTAATGTGTCGAGGGTGGTAATGGTTACCGGAACAGGTTACCTCAGCGCCATGATGGGCATCCATTTGGGGCTGTGGCTGCAACGGAAACGCCCGGAAGTGCGCTGGCCCCGATGGTCGCTGCTGTTTTTGGTCATGGAGGTGATCGTGTTTGTGGTGGGTGGCTTGGCTTGGGGCTGGCAAGATTGGCTGATTGGCTTGCTGTTGCCCATGGCGGTCGGCGTGGCGGCCCAGGGGGTGGGAAATTGCCCGATCGCCCTCTGCCAGCCGGCCTGGTGGAGTCACCGCTACCGCCCAAGGCCCATCAATATCCAACGCGATTGGGTGGTGTTTCAGGTCACGGTGCTGATTCTGCTGCTTTGTGGCGCGGTCAGCATTGGTTGGTTCGCGCGGGCTGGGCTGGATCGATTTTCCTTCGGTAGCCACGGAGCCGTGTTCAGCATTGTGTTAATTACGGTGGCGTTTTTGGGGGTGGCGATCGCCTGTTGGACGAGCCTGTCCCAAATGGCCGCCATGACAGAAGCCCGCGATCGACTGGAACGCACTCTGAGTGAATTACAAAGAACCCAATTGCAACTGGTGCAGTCCGAAAAAATGTCCAGTTTGGGTCAATTAGTGGCAGGGGTTGCCCATGAAATTAATAACCCGGTGAACTTTATCTACGGCAACCTGGAGCATGTGCGTACCTACGCTCAGGATTTGTTGAGATTATTGCAGTTATACGCGAAGTACTATCCCGAGCCAGTTGCAGAAATTCAAGAGGAACAAGAGGCGATCGAGTTGGATTTTTTAGAAGAAGATTTGACGAAAATCTTGACTTCTATGAAAGTGGGGAGCGATCGCATTCGAGAGATTGTGTTGTCACTACGCAATTTTTCGCGTTTGGATGAAGCGGAATTAAAGGCCGTAGATCTGCACGAAGGCATTGACAGCACAATTACGATCCTCAAGCACCGTTTAAAAGCCAAGGCCAATCGCCCCGCGATCGATATTATTCGTGAATATGGCAATCTGCCCCCGATCGAGTGCTATCCCGGCCAATTCAATCAAGTGATCATGAACATTCTGAGCAATGCCATTGATGCCCTTGAAGAAGCCACCACCAACCGCGATTATCAAGACTTGCAAGCCCATCGTCAGTGGATTCGGATTCGGACTCGAATTCAAGAAATAGAACTGCCCTCCACCAATTCCACCGGATCCTCACTGAGTGATAGCAAACCCAACATCCGATCTAAATGGCTGTTGATAGGCATTGCTGATAATGGCCCCGGCATTCCTTTAGACATCCAACGGCGCATTTTTGACCCATTTTTCACCACCAAGCCGATCGGGAAAGGAACCGGGATGGGCATGTCCATCAGTTACCAAATTGTTGTGGAAAAACACCAGGGCAAACTGGAATGCTTTTCGCAGGTGGGTGAAGGAACTGAGTTTTTGATTCAAATTCCCCTCAACCTAGGAGCCAAGTGCAAATCCTAGGGGTGAATTCCAACCCAAGACCAGCTTATTTCAAGGCCACTGAATCAAGCAGGGGTTAAGTTGGGAGATGAATTGGGAGATTAATACTGGCGAGCTTGGGGTTCAAACAGGCCTAACGTCACCGGCATATATTGCAAATCAATGCCCGAGGGCGACCAATAGGCCAATGTATGTTTGAGATAGTCCTGATCATTGCGATCGGGGTAGTCCTCACGGCAGTGGGCCCCACGACTTTCTTGGCGACGTTCAGCAGCGGTCAAAATGGTTTGCCCCACCGTAAAGAGCGATCGCAGCTCCAGCGCCTCAATCAGTTCCGTATTCCAACAGGTTCCCCGATCGTCCAGCCTCGTATTTTCGATTCGCTGGGCAATTTCCCGCAGCTTTTCCAGCCCCGTTTGCATCAAGTCCGCTGTCCGAAACACCCCGCAATATTGGGTCATGGTGTCTTGGAAATCTTGGCGCACTTGGGCGATCCGCTCTGACCCTGGATGTTCCAACAGGGCCTGGAGTTGGGCCCGGGCCTCCGCCAGGTAGCGCGATCCGTCCAAGGATGGCAACTTGCGCCCGCTGTCTAAATATTGGGCGATCGCCCGGCCCGTGCGCCGGCCAAACACAATGCATTCCAGCAGGGAGTTGCTGCCCAAACGATTGGCCCCATGCACCGACACACAGGCCGCCTCGCCCGCCGCAAAACAAGCTTCCACAAACCCGGTGCCACTGCTGCGAACCCGCCCATTCACATCGGTAGGAATGCCGCCCATGGAGTAATGAATCGTTGGGCGCACCGGAATCGGTTCCTCCACCGCATTCACTCCCAGCAGGCGATGGGCCTCTTCCCAACAAAAGGGAACGCGGCTCATGATCGTTGCTTCGCCCAAATGCCGCAAGTCCAGATGCACAAAGGGGCCGCCCGCACTGCCATCGAGATGAATGCCTCGCCCCGCTAGCAGTTCCTTAACGATCGCCCGAGAGGTAATATCCCGAGGGGCCAACTCCATGCGACTGGGGGCATAGTCCGCCATGAATCGATCGCCCGCCGCATTGCGCAGGTAAGCCCCCTCACCCCGCACCGCCTCCGACACCAACACCCCCACCGGATAAAGCCCCGTGGGATGAAACTGCACAAACTCCATATCCTCCAGGGGAATGCCGGCCCGGGCCGCCATGGCCAGCCCGTCTCCCGTGGAGGCGTAATCGTTGGAGGTGGTGTTGAAGGTGCGGCCATAGCCCCCCGTGGCCAACATCACAGCCCGGGCCCGGGCCAGCACTGGCTGGGAATCCCGCAGATTAAACATCACCAGGCCCTTAGCCTCGCCCTCTTCCACGATCAGGCGCATCACATACCACTCTTCGTAGAGCGTGACCCCCATTCGCTTCAGATTCATCACCAGCTCATGCAAGATGGCATGGCCCGTTTTGTCGGCCGCGTAGCAAGTGCGCCGATGGGAATGGCCCCCGAAAGCCCGCTGGGCAACGCGCCCATCTTCCAGACGCGAGAACAACACCCCCAAACGTTCCAAGTCCACCACCACTTCCGGGGCTTCTTGGGTGAGGATGGCCACCGCGTCTTGATCCGCGAGGTAGTCGGATCCCTTTACCGTATCGAAGGCGTGGGCTTGCCAGGTGTCTTCGGGATCCACGTTGTTCAACACGGCGGCCATTCCCCCTTGGGCGGCCACCGAGTGCGATCGAATCGGGTGGGTTTTGGCCACCAGTCCGATGCTGAGTTTGGGATTTTGGCGGGCAATTTCCAGGGCTGCCCGACAGCCGGCCAGCCCGCCCCCCACGATCAGAACATCGTGAATTAACTCGTTTAGCGGCTCATTCATGGGCAAGCCCCAAATTGTCCTAAAGAGCCTGGGCCGGTTGGGTGGGTTCGTAGTCGCCACCCGTGGCCAAGTCCGCCGCCGCCTCCACCGCCACAAATTCGATGTGGTTCAGCAGGGTGGTGACAAAGGCAAACAACAGGAAAGGTAAAGATAGCACCAAAATCAACCCAACCATGGACAGGGCATACAGGGGCTTGCTGGCTCCCAACAGGGCGAGCGCGCTGGCCAGGCTCAGGAAAATCACGATCAACCAAGCCATGATCTGGCCGTAGATGTCTCCAAAGGTCAGGGTGCAGCGAAACTGATAGCGTTGTCGGTTCATGGTTCGATTCGATGGCCTTCGGATTGCCAGATTGAACACTATCTCCCCAGCCTAAGGGGGGCTAAATCGGAGCGTCCATGGTTGTCGATGTTTCTCAACAATTTTTCTCGAATTCGTTTCAAATCCTTGCGTTTCTCAAGTTATCTTGACAAGATTCTGGCAACTCTTGAGGCCGTTGCATGGCCTGAAAATCCAGGAATTCCAGAAATTCTAAAATTCCAGAAATTCTAAAAGCCCTGGCAGTTGTTGGGAATTCCCGAAATGTTTGGGATCTGGTGTTTGGGATCTGGTGTTGGGATCTGGTGTTGGGAATAATCCCGATCGACCCGGGGGCAGGTGGACAGTGGCCGGCGATCGCTACGCGCTTTTCTAGGATCGTGTTGAAATAATGATGGCCATTCTGTCATTTTGATCCCGATCGCCCTATGGGCCCAAATCCTACGCCGCCTCCGCCTCAGCCCGCCAAAACTATCCTGGGCCGTCTGCGCCAAACGGTGACCCAGCTTTCGCGGGTGCAATTGGCCCGGCTGAAGTTGGCGGCTAATGCCAACCCGCCCCGCATTGTGATCTATGAGGCGGGCAGCGCACCCCGAGACTATCCCCTGTTGGGGGACTACTACCTCTTGGGGCGATCGAGCAAGGCCAACGACATCCCCCTCAACAGCCCCGTGGTCAGCACCACCCACGCAGGCTTGCGGCGGGTTCCCAGTTTTTTGGGCAGCACCTTTGCCATTGAAGACCGCAACTCCACCAACGGCACATTCAGCGGCAAAAAACGGATCAATGGGCAAATTTTGCGCCACCGGGAAATGGTCGTGTTGGGGCCGCCGGAGCTGGCGGACTCGGTGCGGCTGCAATATGTGGATCCGCCAACGCCCCTGGTGCAAGTTCTGCGCTATGGACTTTCGGGGTTAGCCGGGGCGATCGGGCTGGTGAGTTTGGCAGTGATTTGGCAATGGCAGGGCATTCAGATTTTGCCCCTGCCCCAGGCCCAGCGTGGCCCGGTGATTGTGGTGGCGGGGGATGGGCAGCCGCTCCAGGCGATCGAGCGGCGGGCCCACCAGGAAGCCAAGAGCCTGGGGGAATTTTCGCCCTACCTCAAAAAAGCATTGCTGGCTTCGGAGGATGCACGTTATTACTGGCACTTTGGCGTTGACCCGATCGGGATTTTGCGGGCCTTGGTGGTGAACGCGCGGGAAGGGGAATTGCAACAGGGAGCCAGCACCCTTTCCCAGCAACTGGCCCGCACCCTTTACCGGGATTATGTGGGGTCAGACAATTCCGCCGGTCGCAAAATCAAAGAGGCGATCGTGGCCCTGAAGCTGGAAAGTTTCTACGGCAAAGATCGGCTGCTGCTGGCCTACATGAACCAAGTGTTCTTGGGCGGCAACTTGGCCGGCTTTGAGGATGCCGCTCGGTTTTATTTTGAAAAATCCGCGCGGGATCTAGACCTGGGCGAGGCGGCGATGCTGGTGGGCATTTTGCCAGCCCCCAATCGCTGGAACCCGGCCCGCAATTACAAAACAGCGGTGCAACGGCGAGATTTGGTCTTGCAGCGGATGTTGGATCAGGGCGCTGTCACCCTGGAGGAGTTCAAGCGGGCCCGGAGATCGCGCGTGGAGGTGAGTCCCCGAGCACGGGAAATTTTGCGATCGACCCGTGCGCCCTACTTTTTCAACTACGTTTTTGAGGAATTGGAGCAGCTTTTTGGTTCCAGTGTGGCCCGCGAAGGCAATTTCTTAATTGAAACCCGCTTGAACTTAGCAGCCCAGACCGAGGCCGATCGGGCCCTGCAACAGTTCATTGATGCCCAGGGCGGCCGGGCCGGAGTCAGTCAAGGGGCGATCGTGGCGATCGACCCCACTGATGGGGCCATTCTGGCCATGAGTGGTGGCCGCAGCTTTGAAGACAGCCAATTTAACCGCGCCGCCAACGGCCTGCGCCAGCCCGGCTCCACCTTCAAGCTATTTGCCTATGCGGCCGCCCTGGAAAAAGGCATCAGCCCCAACACCGCCTACAGTTGTGCCCCCGTGAATTGGATGGGGCAACGGTTTCGGGGCTGTCGATCGGGCAGCGGTTCCCTGAACATGGTCAGCGGCGTGGCCCTGTCCGAAAACCCGATCGCCCTGCGAGTGGCCGAAACGGTGGGGCTGGATGAAGTGATTGGTCTGGCCCAGCGATTGGGAGTCACCAGCCCCCTGCGCAAAACTCCCGGCCTCGTGCTGGGGGAAAGCGAAGCCACCTTGCTGCAAATGACCGGAGCCTTTGCTGCCGTGGCCAACAATGGCCGCTTTAACCACGCTAAGGCGATCACTCGCGTCCTGGACACCAGCGATTGCACCGACCCGCAAAACCTGCAAACCTGCCGCGTCATGTACGATGCCCAGGCCGATCAGCCCGGTGCTAACCAACCGGTGCTCTCGCCCCAGGTGGCCCAGACCATGACGGATCTGCTGCGGGGGGTTGTGGTGCAAGGAACGGGGCGATCGGCCGCCAAGGTGCCCGGAGCCGTGGGCAAAACCGGCACAACGGACGACAGCGCCGACCTTTGGTTTATTGGCTATGTGCCTGGCCGCAACCTAACGGCTGGGGTTTGGTTGGGCAACGACACCCGCAAACCCACCGATGGCAACAGCGGCCAAGCAGCAGCGGTCTGGGGAAATTTCGTCAGCCGCCTACTGCCATAACTAAACGAACCGCAAGACTTGAGCGGATCTCTGGAAAGACCCAAATCCTAGGAAGTTGTGCCATTTCCCAAACTGTCCCTGAGCAGCTTTCCCCGGTGGGCTAGCCGCTCGCCACTCCATAGTCCATGAATGAAGGAGTTCTGGGTAATTTGCCCCGATCTCCCTCGCGATCGGGGTTGAGGGCGATCGGGGCGCTTCAAAAAGCGGTTGGTGGGGGTTTGAGCGAGGAAGCGAGGACAGGATAGGTTGAACCCAGAGTCAGTGAATTTGCTGAAGGTGGCTTGCCCGCCGTTTATGCAACGGCTGACCTCTGTCTTTCAATCGCTGTTGATCGCCCGTGACTGCCATGGCCACCCCTCTGTCTGCCCGTCCTTACCTCTCCGGTTTCGAGGCCCTGTCGGCCCAAGAACGCGCTCAATTGCACCCGGATGCGGTTCCTTTTCAGCTAGCGGCTGCTTTAACCACAGCCAAGGAGACGACCAAGGGCCGATCGCGCGGGGTGGTGATTGGTCTCCATGGGTTCACTGCAATGCCCTACGGGGTGGGGCCTGTGGCCCGGGCGATCGCCCAGCAGGGGTTGGATGTGGTTGCGCCCTTGCTGCCGGGCCATGGCTGGCGCGATCGCCCCGTTCAGGAACGGGAAATTGCAAAAATCACGCCCGATCGACTGTTGGCGGCAGCCCGAGACGAAGTGCGTCGGGCCCGGGAGCAATATGACTTTGTGGCCATGTATGGCGATTCCATGGGCGGCGCGATCGCCCTGATTCTGGCGGCGGAAGGTTTGCTCGATGCCTGTGCAGTAACGGCTCCGGCGCTGCAACTGCCCTTTCGAGGAGCCGTCTTGGCGCGATATTTGGGCTGGCTCAATTTTTCAATTCCCAAGCGCCTAAATCGCCGGTTCTATGCCCCCTGCTATGAGTTTGAAAATGCGCGGGCGGGGCGGGTGCTCTGGCGCTTGTCGCAACGGGCCAAGGCGGGACTGGAGCGGATCACCTGTCCGGTGTTTGTGGCTCATTCCCACGCCGATCGCACCATTGCTTACCAGGCGGCGGAGTGGGTGCGCGATCGGGTGGCGGGCCCGGTGGAATTGCAATGGTTTGATCGATCGGGCCATGTGTTGCCCCTGGATGTGGAGGGGCCAGCAGTGGCAACGGCCATTTCTCAATTTTTTCAGCAGCAATTTTCTCAGCAGCAGTTTTTTCGCCCCCTCGAAAGCCCAACCCCCCAATCCCTAATAACCGCCAAGCTCAAACAGCTTGAGTCGAAATCCCGATTGGGCGATCGGCCTTGGTCTGGCGGGCCGGAGACCACCGCCATTAATTTTGCTTTTAGCTAGCTGCGATGAATTCGTACTTTGGAAAATAGTTTGCCCACCTATTGCATGGATTGCAAATTAATCCGTGGATCCACAAATTTCAGCAACAAGTCCGCCAACAAATTTCCCAAAATCAACATCACTGCGCCCATCATCAAACTCGCCATCGTTAAGTACAAATCTTGGACTTGAACCGCCTGCAAAATCAGCCGACCCAAGCCCGGCCAGTTGAAGAAATATTCCGTGATGAACGCACCGCCCAGCAGGCTGGAAAATTCAAAGCCCAAGAGCGTAATCAACGGGTTCACCGCATTGCGCAGCGCATGGACATAGATCACGCGGTCTTCGGGCAATCCCTTGGCCCGGGCAGTGCGGATATAGTCTTGGCGCAACACATCCAGAAGCTGACCGCGCATCAACCGCTGCAAGCCGGCAAAACCAGTGATGCTGAGGGCAATGGTGGGCAAGATGGAATGCCAACCAATGTCTAAGAGTTGCTCGATCGGGGACAGTTCACTGAAATTCAGGCTGGTCATGCCCCCCACGGGCAAAAGGGGCGAGAGATTTTGGGCCACAAACAGCAACAGCAGAGCCGTGATGAAGCTGGGGAAGCCTTGCCCCAGATAGCTAATCACCTGCAAGGCACGATCGACCCAGCGGTTGTGGTGAATGGCGGCCACAATCCCAAGCGGCAGGGCGATCGCCCAGGTGGCCAGCAGCGACAGCACCGCCATGTAGAGAGTGGCGGGAATCCGTTCCGCCAGCAGGGATGTGACCGATCGTTGATACACAAAACTCGTACCGAAGTTCCCTTGGGACACCACCTGACCCAACCAGCGCAAATATTGCTCAAGGGCGGGGCGATCCAAACCAAATTGCTTGGTGTAGAGGGCGAGGGTGTCGCGGCTGATTTGCGGATTTTGGGCGATCGTGTCCAAATAGCTGCCGGGAGCCAGATCCACAATCACAAAGCACAGGGCCGAAGCCAACAGCAAGGTTAAGAGGGCTTGCAACGTGCGCTTGAGAATGTAAGTGCTGGTGTCTCCTGTGGCGATCGCCCAAAGCCGCTGAAGCAACTGTGCGAGGTAATCGTCTGGTTGTGAAACCCGCTTTGAAACCGGCATGGCATTTGTGGTGGATTAGCCCCGTGGCGTGGCCCCAACGACGGCTCGATGGGGCAGGCCCTGGGGCCCACCCCGATCGCTGTCAATCGATGGTCTGGACAACAGGATACCCAAGAATCAACGATCCGTCCTCCGCTGGGGCCTGGGAGTTCGTGGGCTAATCAACGGCATCTTCCAAAAGACCTCTTGCACGAATAGAATAGCGGTGTAGAAAGTCGCTGTCACCACCCTCGGGAGATGCTCTACGAAAGCCTCGCCTCGCTACCCCCATCACAGTTCCGCCGTGCCTGTGGCTTTAGTCGTTCC
>NZ_JAZAQF010000095.1:0-65379 GCF_043235035.1 Limnothrix redekei LRLZ20PSL1
AACAGAAACTATAGAGGTGTTGGAACAATTAACGAGACTAGCAGCCCGACTAGTGGATTTACAGTGCCTGAGAAACTGGTTTACTAAGTGCTGTTATTGTACCTAGTGATTGCGGCAAGGGCTGTAGTCCGAGCCGAACAGCTTCTTGTCGTCCCAATCGTTCATCAATGAGCAAATCATCGGCTTTAATCTCAAGTGCTAAAGCAATAGCATTGGCTTCTCCTGCATCTAGTCCTCGTTCCTGTTGCAACTGGTTGGCGAGTTGAACATCGGTGAGGGATTGAGTTTGAATCCAGTTCGATTGAAGAGTGGCTGAGATTTTGGGGTCGCTGGCAACTGCTAATTCACTGGCAACAACATCAGGAATAATCACCGTTTGGTAAATGGATTCTAGCAACCAAAGATGATCAATAAGGGCAAGATTGCAAAGGGCCGAAGTATCACTGACAACAATCATAGCCAGCCCCGATCGCGCAGGTGCTGAACATCTTGCTCAAGGTCTTCTACGTCGTAATGAACGCAAATGCCGCGATTTGCCAGCAGCTTTTGAAAGCTCATGATTTCTATCCCGGCAATTTTGCTGGCGCGACCGAGGGAAATTCGCTCTTGTTGAAACAGAGCAATGGCAATTTCTCGAAGCCAGTCGCTCTGGTTAAAAGTTTCTGCCTGACTAAGGCTATCAGGTAGGTTCAGAGTAATTTGCATCGAATTTTCCTCACGGATCATCTGCGGTCTGATTTACCTTTGTATGCTAGCCTAAGCCGTCTTTAGTCTGTAGAGTAAGTATTATTTACCTACACCTAATAGTCGATATAGTCGATCTCTAGAGCAATTTGATCGCATTGCGAGAAACAGCGATCATTGTTTTGAGCATGGATACCGTTTGGCTAGATAGTGATGGCCTGCTAACTACTCCTTTCGGGCAAGGCTTTCTGAGTGGCAATCTGAAAGTCAATACTGCTATACATCTCAAGCCTGCGCTGAAAATTGTTATAGTCTGCAATGCAGTCATTTAACTTATGAAGAATTTTAGATTCCACGAAATATTCAATCGAATATTTATTTTCACGATGTTTGTAAATTGAGATTTCTTGAACAAAAATTGTAATTGCTTCATATAAAATTTTGAGATCTTCTAAAGACTCAACTTTGGTTAAGCGAATTGCAAGCGAACGAAATTCAGAACAAATTTCTGGTGCTTTTTCTTTAGGAATTCCATGATCTTTATAGTAAATTCCCAATAATCTTGCCAAAGATTGAGATTGTTTCGCAGTTTCCTGAATCTTGAATTGGGCTTTCTCGATGGGGGCAAGGAAGCGATCAAGCAATAACTGCTCAACAAACTGATCTCGTAAGTTGGAGTTGTCAATGATTTGCAGCTCCATCATCTCCTTACGAAATTTCATGATCTTTCGCTCATGAGACTGCTGCTTTTTCTGACGTAGTAACCCAATAATTCCACCTAGCATACCGCTGCTACCACTCACAGCCGAAAATGCTTGAACCGGGTTCATATCAGATCTCCAATAAATCTTATCTGCACTGAATTTTAATCAGAAGACCGCCTTAGACCGCAAGCAAATGTGGATTATTAGACAGTCAATCGGGTGAGTATTACCCACCTACACCTAATAACCCATCGCTAAAGCAATTCGATCACACCTTGGGAAGTGGCGATCATTGTTTTGAGCATGGGTAGCATTGGGCTAGATAGCAGTGAGCAGTGCTCGCCTTACTCGCCCTTGCGCTGTTCTACTGACTCGCGCAAATTAACAAAGTCTCTGCCCGTTTCAGTTGTCCACACGTACTCTGACAAATTTTCACCGTGCTCAGGAATTCTGCCAATAACATTGGCTTTCACCTCTATATAACCAATGACACGAAGATAACGAAGTTCGCGATCTAGAATTCCATTAGGCTTTTTATGATATTTGCCAAAATCACCTGAAGCTATTTTCTTTAAGCTTGTGTACGTACCAGAACCCATTGAGAGTAATAATAGATTGTCGATCTTGTCCTCATTAGACTCAATCTTGGCTTGGGCCTCTGTCAAATTATCCTCAGTTGTCTTTAACCTCGAACTGATATCGCTCAGCGCAATCTGTTGTTCATCTCTACTGAAATTAGATTTTGTTACGTCCTCAAGCCGAAAAGAAAAGATTAAGAGAGTTGTGATGGCAATAATAGCGAGCAGGAGACCTGTAGCAAATTGGGTGGTTAGTAGCTTGACGAGTAAAACTGCGTCAACTATAGCTACTCCAATAAAAACTGCCCATGACTTAGTTGATGAAATCATTACTGCTTCATAGCCTCTTCTGCTAGATTGAATCAGTTCCTTCTATTTACTTTTTGGCCCTACCAAGTACGATATCAGACCAAGAGCAAACACCGAATTAGGAGTTGGCAGGATGGGCAAACTCAACCTGATCGCTAAAGCAATCTGATCACGCTATGGGAAGCGGCGATTATTGTTTTGAGCATGGATGCCATTGGACTAGATAGCAGTGGCTAATGCCTGCCCTACTTGCTGTAACGCCTGATTTTGCAATTCTAGTAGCGTCATCACAGCCCTCCCAACAACTCTCTATCAATTGTAATCAATTCTAGAGTGCTGCTGCCCTTGGTCTCAGGAGATCGACCAATCATTATCTCACATCACTTTGTAGGGACACAGCCCCCGAATGGCCAGCGCGGTGATCCCAGGGGCGATCGGTTAAACCTGAATAAGTCGCGATCGGGTGGCTTCCACGGAGTAGCGATCCCAAACGCGATCGAATTCACAAAGACCCGGGGGGGAATTTTTATGGATGGTCTCTACACATTAGCCAACGATGTGGTTCTGGATCAGCTCATTGCCTTTTTGAACAGCGTTGAAGCCAACGGCGGCCGCTTGGCCGATGGCAGTCCTTATCCGGTGCTGGTTTGTCCCTATGACCATCGGATTGATCGCCTGAAAACCGTCTTGGCCGACTGGCCCCATGTGCAAATTTTGGAAGATTGGGACTTAATCGCCCGCTGGGATCAATTTTCCAAATCCGTCATTGAAGCCACCCCCCTGGCCTTGCAGCTTTATGAGCAAGAACCGAATCTTTATGGGCGCACCATGGGCGGGCGACGGCGGTTGGCGGCCTTCGATGGCCCATTCGATCGATTCATTTATCTGGACGCGGATACCTTAGTGCTCCAGCCCCTCGCGCCCCTGTTTGCGGCCTTGGAAACCGCCGATTGGGTCACCTACGATTTTCAGTACAAAGACCCCGCCCATGTGTATCGGGTGGCGAGTCCTCTGTTGCAATCGCTGTTTTCACCGGAGCAAATGCAGCAATCGCTGTTTTGTTCGGGGCTGTATGCCACCAAGCGAGGCGTGTTGACCCTCGATCGCTGCGATGAATTGTTGAAACAGCTTCAGGCCGGCGAGTCAGATGTGCTCTATCCCCGATCGGCCGATCAGGCACTGTTGAACTATTTGGTGATGCGATCGAACCTCAAGGTTCATAACTGTGCGCACCATTGGCCCAAAGAACAGGTCACGGGCAATAGCGTCACTTCAAAACATTTTGTGGAGCGATCGGGGCAAGTGTTCGATCGCGATCGCCCCCTGCTTTATTTGCACTATATCGGTCTATCGTCGTCCCTATTTTCCAGGATTTGCGCGGGCGAAAACATCACCTTTCCCTATCGCGACACCTTCTTGCACTACCGCTATCTCAAGCATCCGCAGCAGCGCCCCCGATTGGTCGGTCGCCCCCGGGCCCATAATGCGCCTCCGAGTTTGTGGGAGCGGGCCCAGCGGAAATTCAAGCAGAAATTTAAACAATGGATGCGCAAGTCAGCCTAATGTTCGCGATCATTCGCGATCGCCGGGCGAATCACCAGGTGAATTGCTTGATTGATCGCCCGGTAAATGGCCTGGCAAATTGCTGGGTAAATCACCGGGTAAGTCACCGGGTAAGTCACCGGGTAAATCACTGGGCAAATCATCCCGATCGCACAGCCATAAAAAGGCTTCCTGGGCTGCGGCCTGTTCCGCCAACTTGCGCGATCGACCGCGGCCTTGGCCCAAACAACGGCCATGGAACCAAACCTGGGCCTCAAAGCGCTGCACATCCCCATGGACGGCGCTCAGTTCCCGCACTCGATATTCCGGCAAGGATTTGTAGCGCCCTTGGGTCCATTCCTGAAGGGCTGCCTTGTAGTTTTGGCGGGCCGGGTCGTTGCGCACCTGGTGGGCGATCGCTCGAAAATGGTCATCGAGCCAAGGCCGCACCAAATCCAGCGATCGCACCGAAAGATATAAGGCTCCGATGGTTGCTTCCAGGGCATCGGCCAAGCGCGATTGTCGCCCTTCCAGATCTCGGGCCGCGCTGCCGCCCATGATCAGGTAGCGCTCCAGATTATAGGTGTCGGCAATTCGCGCCAGCATCCGATCGCTCACCAAAATGGCCCGCGCCGCCGCCATTTCGCCCACGGGCCAATCGGGATAGGTTTCCCACAGCAATTCGGCCGCCGCCGTCCGCACGATCGCATCCCCCACGAATTCCAACTGTTCGTAGTTGGTTTGGGAATCCGCCGTGGGGTGAGTCAGGGCCCGATCGAGCAACACCCAATCGACAGTTGCACCCTCATCCAACCCCATACGCGATAACAGGGCTTCGAGATCCCGTTGTCGGCGGGGATAGCTTAATACGGTTGATGCCAACGAACCCATGAACGCTTTTGGACAACAAATTAAAGGGAGAGGCAGGACGTAAGCCGGGTTCTGTCCTCAATTGGCCTTGGAGCACAGCAAGCCGCACGCCAAGGGCCAATCAATGGGCGGTTATCTATCTGGGACGATCGTTACCGATCGCCTCAAGCGGTTCTCAAAGCGGGACAGGAAAAAGACCAACCCTTGCCCCTCACCTTGCTTCCGGCCGGGGTTTACCGAGCCAGCACCTCTCGATGCTGCTGGTGCGCTCTTACCGCACCTTTGCACCCTTACCGAGCCAGAGCCGTTAACAATTCAGTCACCGAAAACAATCTTCTGCCGCAGCAAAGTGGGACAGTTTGGGTGGGGAATTTTTAAGCGGCTCGGTGGCTCGGCGGTATTTTTCTGTGGCACTATCCTCACGATCGCTCGCACTGGGCGTTACCCAGCAAGCCTGGTCTTTCGGAAGCCCGGACTTTCCTCAGATGACGACCGATCGCCCCTTGAACCGGCCACAGCCAGCCCAAGCGAGATTAGGCTCATCATCCGCAACCGCCTCGCCTACACTCTCCGTCCATCCAGTTTATCGCTTGGTTGCAAAACTGACTCGTGACCCTGACTCGTGGCCCCGAATGAATGCCCGTCCCCCGTGGATCTCGCACCCCCCAGGGCGATCGCCGTTGCCCCCAAACTGGTTCCCAAAGTCTTAGGCTAGGGCCGCGCTGATGGGCAAACCGTTACTCAACAACGGCAAGCCACTCTCAGACTCAGTTACAATCGACTCGGATTCCAACGGATGCGCTGCGATCGCCTCCCGCGACCCCCTCGCCTATGTTGTTTAACGCCACGGAAATTCTGATTGATGCATTTGTCGATCGCCTCAAAGAGGGCTATCGGCGTACCTACGGCGGCTGGAAACCGGAGTACGAAGACATCATTGGCTGGGCCGGCAACATGGCCCTTGAAAATATCGCCAACAGTGACGCGCTTTACCACGACGTGGAACACACCATCCTGGTCACCCTGGTGGGCCAGGAAGTGATCCGGGGCAAACATATTCGTGAGGGGGGCGTGTCGCCAGAAGATTGGCTGCATTTCATCATCTCCCTGCTCTGTCACGACATTGGCTATGTCAAAGGGGTTTGTCGCCTAGACAATGGCCGCTACTACGCCACCGGACGTGGAGATGAGTTGGTGAAGCTGCGGCCGGGGGCCTCCGATGCCAGCCTCACGCCCTACCATGTCGATCGCGCCAAAATGTTCATAAAGGAACGCTTTGGGGGTCACAAATTAATTGACTCTGAGGCGATCGAGCGCAACATTGAACTCACCCGCTTTCCGGTTCCCAAGGAAGAAGATCACCAAGATACCTTGAACTATCCGGGCATGGTGCGGGCTTCAGATTTAATTGGTCAATTGTCCGATCCGCGCTATCTAAATAAAATCAGCGCACTTTATTACGAATTTGAAGAAACTGGCACCAATCAATATTTAGGCTATGCCCACCCGGGTGATCTGCGCAAAAACTATCCCAAGTTCTATTGGAATGGTGTTTTTCCCTATGTGAAAGATGCATTGGAATATTTGCGCCTGACTCAGCAGGGCAAGCAAGTGATTGCGAATCTTTATTCCAATGTGTTTGTGGTGGAGCATGAACCGGAAGATTCCGTGGTTCCGCCCGATTCTGGCGATCGCAAGGATGATCAAAGCAGTCAGCGCAGTGGCGATCGAACCCCTGACCGCAACCCTGACCGCAATCCTGACCGCAATGATGATTTAAATCAGAATTTAGATCATGCCCTGAATGGCGATCTCACTGAACTGAAACGAGAAGAACGCACTGAAGAAGCCCTAGAGGCGTTGAATAGTGCTGCAAAAATTCCGGTGATTCAAACCTAAGCTCAAGCCTGCCTAAGCTCAAGCCTGAAACCATCCGGGAGTTCTGGCCCCAATGGGTGGCGAAACTCCCTCGAACCCGCTAGGACGATTAGGGTAGGATGGCCCCAATCGATCGCCCTAGCAATAGCCCTAACAGAGGAGGTGAATTGCAATGTTTGTCGGTACGCGCATATTCATGGGTGTGGTGTCCTATCTAATCGTGTTGCAGTTGTTGTCACCGGCTTTGCAAGAATGCCCAGATGGCTCCTGCCTGTGGCGGCCGCTGCTGTGGGCTTCTGAATGCTGGCGGCCCAACAATTGCTATGCGCCCTGCGATGCCTATGAATACCGGAGCTGTGGCCCCACGACGGTGACGGAGCGGCCCCGATCGGTGCGGCCGGTGATGGTGGGTAAATAGGCGCGAATGAGGCGCGAATGATTGGATCGTTACGTGGTCAGGTTTTGGCCCTTCAGGTGCAGGGCAATCGGGCGATCGGGCTGTTGGATGTGGCTCAGGTGGGCTATGAAGTGCAACTGTTGCCCCGATCGACCATGGAATGGATGATTGGCGAAACGGTACAGGTTTTCACCCATTTGCAACTGCGAGACGATCGATGGTTGCTGTTCGGGTTTGCCACGGTGGCGGAGCGGGATCTGTTTCGTCAACTGATTGCCGTGAATGGTGTGGGGCCGCAGTTAGCGATCGCCCTGCTCGATCGCCTGGAATTACCGGTGCTGATCCAAGCGATCGTCAGCGGCAACGCCAACCTGCTGGCGAAAACCCCCGGCATTGGCCCCAAAACCGCCGGCCGAATTGCCCTAGAACTGAAAACCAAGTTGGCGGAATGGCGCGATCAATCGGGGCTATCCACCACGCCCGCGGCCGGGCCGGTGGGGCTGGTGCGGGAAGATGTGGAAATGACCCTTCTGGCTTTGGGCTACAGCGATCGGGAAGTGACCCAAGCCCTGGAGGCCGTGGGCCAGCAGACCGCCCTCAGCAAGGAAGGCGATCCGGAGCGGTGGATTCGCGAGGCGATCGCCTGGCTGAGTCAATCGGCCCTTTGAGGCATTTGAGGCGATCGGGTAGCGCGATCGGGTAGCGCGATCGGGGAATTCGGTCATCCTGCCGTCCAAATTGCCCCCCATTGGCAACCGGTTGATCAACCCATCCACAGAAGCTAGGTTGGAGCAAGTCTCCCCGATCGGGCAGATTTCCACTCTCCCTCAGCCCCCCATGAGCCATTCCGTCACCTACCTGGAACTGTCAGAAGCCGACGGCGGATCCCACAAGTTCTATGAAGTCACGGTGCAAGACACCACCGTCAGCATCCGCTACGGCCGAATCGGGGATTCTGGACGGCTGCAAACCCAGGACTATCCCACCCCCGAAAAAGCCCAGGCCGCTGCCCAAAAAAAGATTCAAGAAAAACTGCGCAAGGGCTATGAACCCGCCGTGCAAGGGGGCCGGCCCAAGCGTTCCGTCACGCGCCGCCAGGTCACCAGCAGCCGTTCCACCGCCCGATCGGCCCCCGTGCTGTGGCAATTCAACTCCGGAGCCGCCGCCTTTGGCATTTTCATCGGCCCCACCGCCTGTTGGGTAGGCAATCAATCGGGCCAAGTGTTTGCCCTTGACCTGGAAGGCCAAGTTCTCAATCAATTTCAGCTACCTGACGGTGTGAAATGTTTGGTAGCCGATGATCTGTGGTTCTATGCCGGGTGCGATGACGGAAATGTCTATGACTTGTCGGGAAAACTGCCGCGACTGGCCTATGAAATTGAAGAAAATATCGATATTTATTGGCTCGATATCTATGACGGATGGCTAGGCGTTTCCGATCAAAATGGTCAGGTGGCGCTGTTTCACCCGGAAGATGAAGAGTGCAATTGGACCAGGCTTTCCACGGGCCAAGCCGGTTGGATGGTGCGTTGTGATGACCAAGGGATCTACCACGGCCACAGCAATGGCATCACCTGCTATGACTTTTTGGAAGGGCGCGTGCAATGGCAACAATCCACCAAAGGCTCTGTGCTATTTGGTTGGCAAGGGTGCTCCACGGTTTATGCAGGCACGAGCAGTAAATTGGTTTATGAATTCAGCAAACAGGGTGAATTATTAACCCAATGCCAGTGCGACTCAGCGGTTTATTCTTGCGCGGCTGATGCGGAGGGGCAATATATTTTTGCGGGGGATAATTGCTCGTCAATTTATTGTTTCGATCGCACCGGAACGCGGCTTTGGAAGTTAGCGAGCGGCTGCGGATCGGCCCTGTCTATGCAGTGGCACGATCGCCGGTTGTATTTGGTGACGACCAATGGCTATTTGGCTTGTTTGGATGTGAGTCCCGAGGCGATCGAGGCGGCCCAGCAGGGGCAAATTCCCGCACCGGCTGAAATTCTTGCACCCCAAAGGGCAGGCACGGCGGTTTCGGATGTGGTGGAACGGGTCAGCAGTCCCGGCGAAGGCATCGTGGTGCAATGTGTGCGCGATCGGGACAAGTTGCGAGTGCGGGTTTTGTCCCCTGGTTACCATGCCGATTGGAATGTGCAGTTTCCCCGCAATGTGCGCGAAGAGGGCGCTAAGTATGTGGTGAGCGAGTTGCGGGAATCGGCTCGGGGACAGTTTTATCGCGTTTGCGGGGAAATTAAGCGGCTGGTGGACTAGGAGCCGTGGCCTCACGCCCCAAGTTCCTGCTCTGTCGCTGCAAATGGGAGCAGCAATCGATCCAGCCATAACTTAAGGGACGATCGAGCCTTGGATCCAGAGTTCAAAAAATCCACCCAATGATGGCTGAATGTTCTGATCTTGGATCGCTCGATCGCCCCTCAAAGGCCAATCTAATTAGCGATGCTGAGAGACGGAAAAAGTCCCTAGGCTTCGACAGCAGCAGCAGCAGGATAAACGCTGACCTTTTTGCCGCTCTTGCCGCGACGCTCGAAGGTCACCACACCATCCACCAAGGCGAACAGGGTGTCATCGTTGCCGCGACCCACATTGTTGCCGGGGTGGAACTGAGTGCCCCGTTGACGCACCAGGATGTTTCCAGCGCGGACGATTTGACCGCCGTAGCGCTTCACACCCAAGCGCTTGGAATTAGAGTCGCGACCGTTACGAGTACTACCTGTCCCTTTTTTATGAGCCATGACGAGCTACCTCTAAAAACTTCGGTTGAATTTCGCTACTGTGGGGGCTGCCACTCGATCGCGCCTTGGCCCATGTAACCACCAGCGGGCTGATGGAGACGAACCAAAGCAATTCCCGATCGACTTATTCCGCCGCAACGGTCTTGCCACCGTAGGTGATCGACTCAATCACCAAACGGGTCAATTCTTGGCGATGACCTTGCTTTTTGCGGGTTTTCTTTTTGGGGCGCATCTTATAAACAATAATCTTCCGGCCGCGGAAGTGGCGTAGCACTTTGGCGGTGACGGTGGCCCCTTCGAGGGTGGGTGCGCCGATGTCGATCGTTTCGCCGTCGCGAACCAACAGAACGCGATCGAGCGTAACGGTCTCGTCTACTTCTGCGAACACGCGGTTCACGTCATAGAAACGACCGGGTTCGACACAAAGCTGTGTGCCGCTGGTTTCAACAATTGCGTAGGCCATGAAAGTTCCGAAAATGAGGGTTGCCGTACGGGTAGCTGGCGCGGAGGCTGGCTTTTGCTCGACCCGATCCGAGCAAGATTGCAACGCGACGCGATCGCAGCCGTTTCAAACAAGCGGGGCGATCGGGAGTCGCTAGGTCGTCGTTGGCTGACTAAGCGCCGATTTACCATCATCCCCAAGGCTTGGTGTTCTGTCAACTGCTATTGAATCTGATGGACATTTTGATTGTGGCCGTTTGGTGATGGCCGTTTTGGGCGATCGGCCAATCTCAATCACCCAACCCAATCACCCAACCCAAAGCCCAACTCAATTACCCAACCCAATTACCCAACTCGTGACCCAACTCATGAGACCTAATTCATGATCTGACTAATTCATGACCTGGCTAATTCATGATTGAAAATGCACCATTCACGAACTAATCCATGAACTAATCGTCCTTATCCCGATTTTCCAACGCCGGCCTTGATCGATGTTTCAGCGTTTCTCGCATTAGGATCTCCATTAGCATTGCGTCCGACCGAACCCCAATCGCTCTCTCCCCACTAGGCTCCCCAAGCAAGCGCTCAAAGGATTTTGAATCATCGCTGGCTGGTTAAATTTGGGAAACTTGCGCAACCCGGCTCCCGAGGAGAACTGGTCGGGTCAATTATTGTGGTGGCGATCGCCTACGGACTCGCGGCCTATGTGGCCGTGTCCCTGCCGGGCCTACACCAAATTGGTACGGCGGTTTGGCCCTCGGCCGGCATTGCCCAAGCGGCCCTGATGTTGGGGGGGTTTCGGCTGTGGCCTGCGATCGCCCTCGGCATCAATTTCTATGACCTGATCCATTCGGGGCTAACCATTCCCCTGCTGGGACTGTTTGGCTGCACGGGCGCAACGGTTCAGGCTGTTCTTGGGGTGTGGCTGTTTCGGCGGCTAGGGGGCAGCAATGTGTTCGATCGCGTGTCGAATGTGCTGAAGTTTTTGGTCAGCGGTGTGCTGATTGCCCCCCAAATTAATTGCACCTGCGGTGTGCTGGCCCTGTGCTTAACCGGCAACTTGCCTTGGTCGGAGTTTGCGACGGTGCGTTGGGGCTGGTTTTTGGGCGATGCCATGGGCGTATTGGTCTTTGTGCCGCTGATTTTGATGGTGGCCCAACTCCAGCCGCAAGATTGGCAACGGATCACCCGCCTGCGCCGACACAAAAGCACACGCCGATCGCTCCTGCGCACCCTTTGGCTCGGGCTATTACTCGGCAGTAGCGGCATTGTCTTTTGGGCCCAAACGGAGGCGGATATTGCTCGCTATCCTTTGGAATATTTGCCCTTTCCCCTGGTGGTGTGGGCGGGGATGCAGTTTGGGCCAAGGGCCGCAGCGGTGGGGTCATTTCTGATTTCAGCGATCGCGATCGGGGGCACGGCCTTTGGGATGGGCCCCTTTGTGGCCAAAGCCAGCAGTACCCAACAGGCGGTGCTGTTTTTGCAGGCCTTTTTGGGCGTAATCACGATTACTTCGATGGTGCTGTCGGCGGCGGAATCCGAGCGCTCCCGATCGGCGCGATCGCTCGCGGCGCTGAACCGTGAACTAGAGCAGCGCGTGGCTCGCCGCACTGCCCAACTGGCGGCCCAAACCGATCGCATCAACGACCTGTTGCACAACATCTTGCCCGCTGGCGTGGCGGAACAACTGGCCAGCGGCTCCCAAACCGTGGCGGAAACCTTTAACGATGTCACCGTTTTATTTGCGGATATCGTGGATTTCACCAGCTTTGCCGCCCAGCATCCGCCTACGGTGGTGGTGCAATTTCTGAATGATGTGTTTTGTACCTTTGATGACTTGGTGGAGCAATACGGCCTGGAAAAAATCAAGACGATCGGGGATGCCTACATGGTGGTGGGCGGTGTGCCCAAGCCCCGATCGAACAGCGCCTTTGCGATCGCCCATTTAGCCCTGGCCATGCAACAGGCGATCGGGCAATATCGCAAGCCCGATGGCAGTCCCTTTCGGTTGCGAATCGGCATCCACAGCGGCAGCGCCGTGGCCGGAGTAATTGGCATGAAAAAGCTGGTCTATGACCTGTGGGGCGACACGGTGAATGTGGCCAGTCGGATGGAAACCCTGGGGCAGCCGGGCCGAATCCAAGTCAGCCAAGCGGCCTTTGATCGCCTGCACAGCTATTTCCACTTGGAGCAACGGGGCACAATTGCTGTGAAGGGCAAAGGCGAAATGATCACCTATTGGTTAATCGGTGAACTCAGCAGCCACCAAGATTCAGATCCTGGTTTGCATCCACATTCCCCGCCATGAGCTACTGCTTAAACTCCCGTTGCACGGCCCCCGAAAATGACGATGATGCAGCGAACTGTGCTGCCTGTGGCCGACCGCTGCGGCTGGGCGATCGCTACTTGCCCCAATCCCCGATCGGACGCGGTGGATTTGGCTACACCTTTTTGGCAAAAGACCTAACCCAAGCCGATCGCCCGCCCTGCGTGATCAAACAGTTGGTGGGTTCCTTTGCGCAAGATCCCAAGGCCCGTCGCCTGTTCACCAGCGAAGCCCGACTACTGGCCGACTTGGGATCCCATCCCCAAATTCCTCAGTTTTTGGACTTTGTGGAAGCCGACCAAACCATTTATTTAATGCAGGAATGGATCGAAGGGCCCACCCTAAATCGCGAAGCCCTGGGCGGGCCTTGGTCAGCCAGCAAAGTCGAAGCCCTGCTGCGGGATGTGTTGCCAATTTTGCAATTCGTGCACGATCGCGGCGTGGTACACCGGGACATCAAGCCCAGCAACTTCATTCGCCGCCTGAGCGATCAGCGGATGGTGCTGATCGACTTCGGCATCGCCAAGGTGATTGATCCCTATTGGTGGGACAAAACCGGCACGGTGATTGGCTCCCCGGAATATATCGCCCCGGAGCAACTGGCCGGCAAAGCTCTGCCCGCCAGCGATCTCTATAGCTTGGGTGTCACCTGCTTGCGGTTGCTAACGGGGGTGTCGCCCTTCATGCTGCGCGACAGCACCAGCGATGCTTGGGTTTGGCGAGATTTTTTGCCCCCAAGGGTCACGATCTCGCCCCGATTGGGGACGGTGCTCGATCGCGCCGTTACCCGAGCCACCGGCCAGCGCTACGCCACCGCCGCCGACATGTTGGCCGCCTTGGATCGATCGCCCCAGCCAGCGCCATCCCCCGAAAAGCAACGAGCACGAGTCGATCGCCCCGCCGCATCCCCCAACGACCAACCCACCATCACCACCTTTCCCCTACGACGGCCTAGCAACGAAGTGCCCACCCAAACCGGCTTGGGCAGCAGCAACCAGCCGCCCTTTCGCCCCTTGCCCAGCCTGTCCGCGCCCCAACCCCCTTGGCTAAATCGGTTGTTGCCATCCCGACTGATCAAAACCCCCCTGTGCGATCGGGGCGTGGTGGTTTCCGTGGCGGGCCTCGATTACCATCCCCTAGAGCGGCTCTTAGCCGCCGAGGAATGGCAACAGGCCGACGAACTAACCCGCCAACTGCTCTGTCAGCAACTGGACGGGCGACGGCGTTTTGTGCAAGTGGGCGACATTCCCCGCCTCAGCCGGCCCGATCTGCTGGCGATCGACCTGCTGTGGATGCACTACAGCCACGGCCGTTTTGGGCTAATAATCCAAAGCCGCCTGATCCTTCAAAGCCGGGACTATAACCAGTTTTGCCAGACAGTGGGTTGGCCCGGCAGCCGCTCCGACACCCGAGACGAGACCTTTCAGTTTCGAGCCGATGCCCCGATCGGGCATTTGCCTTCCCGCAACTGGGTGGGTGGCCCCCGATGGTGGAACCATGCCCAAACCCTGGCCGATTACTTAATCCGTTGACGATCCATTGGCACTGGCCGCTCATCACTTGGCCACTAATCACTTGGCCACTAATCACTTGGCCACTAATCACTTGGCCACTAATCACTCGGCCATTAGCTACTTAGCCATGAGCGACATTGTGCTAAATCGCTGGATGCCAATTGGGTTGGGTATGGCTCTGATTCACAACTTCAAAATCAACAGAATCCTAGTTCAGCGTTGCGGCCCCAAAGGTGGCATTGAACTGTTGGCACCAAATGGCCACGGATTGGTATTGCGCCAAATTGAGATTGTTGGGGATCACGTAACGTTGGGAACCGGAGGTTTTTTGCAACGCACTCAACACCACGTATTGACCTTCCGTTAGTTGCATTCCCGGTCGGGCAGATCGATGCAACACCACCTTCAGGGCTGGGCCACTGTCACTGCGGAAGTTGTTGCCAAATTCCAGAATTTTCTGAGAGCCTTCCATGACGATTCGGGCTGTGCCTTGGGTGGGATGCTCCAGGGCCATGAAGTTTCCGGACTTGAGCACCCTTGCCGATTGCTTGGCTAGGGTGACGCGGCTTTGCTGGGCCAGGGTGGCGGAGGGGTTTTGTGCAACGGCCATGGAAGCAACCGGGGCGATCGCGCTCATAGCCAAAACCAACGCTACAACAGTCCGTTTCATAACCATTCAGTCCTTGGAACCTTAAAGATTGGGTGACACTGAGAAACCTGGCGTGGTGGCGGCAAGGCAGCGACCCTGAGGGATCCACAGGGTCTCTACACAGCACCCATGCAACGTTTCCACAGGATCTCTACACAACAAGGTTTGAGGCGATCGCGCTGGTTGGGGTTGCTGGGTTGCCTGTCCACATTTACCAAGGTAGGCGGGCAAGATGAGTCCCAGATGAGTGGGAAATGAGGCGCGGCGATCGGGTCGATCGGGTCGTTGATTGCTCTGCAAATTCCCTAAATTCTCAACGTTGCCCGCCCATCCCCCTCGAGGTTTCAAGCCTCAAACCTTCAGGAACCAGCCCCGGCGATAGAACCCATACATGGCCAACCACCACAGCAGTACCATCGCGATCGCAAACAACAGCGAGCCACTCATGGGGCCCGCCCAGGAAGCGAACAGGGTTTGATAGAGCCATTGGTAGGTGCTGGGGGCATCGGGGCCGTTGCCAATGTGGGTGCGGTTCAGCAGCCGACCCACCAACCCGGAACCCACAAAAGCCGTAATCGCGTTCATCCCAAAAATTTCAAAGGGTCGGCTAATGCTGTGGGCGCGCCGGATTTCCGTGAGGGCATAGCACCCCGCTAGCAAAACGATCGACCAACCGGCGGCATAGAGCGCATAGGAACTGGTCCAAAGTTGCTTATTCAGCGGTAACGCCAAATCCCAGAGGCGACCCAGGGCGATCGCCCCTACGCCGGCCCCCGTCAAGCGCCAGGCGGTTAGGGCTTTGATGGGCTGGGTTTTCAGCCACTGCACCGCCCAATAGCCCGCTAGGGTAGACCCGATCGCGGGAAGGGTGCTCAACAGTCCTTCCGGGTCAAAGGCCACGGTTTGTTGATTCAGGGTGAGTTGGTAAAGATGACTTTCGCCGAGCAGGGTTCGATCGACCCAACCGACGATCGAACCATCGGGCGTGAGCGGCGTGGTGCTCAACAGGGCCCAATAGCCCAACCACAGGCCCGCCACGGCGATCGCTTGGGCCCGTCGAGAGCAGTGCAAAACCAGGAGCGCCGAAGCACCATAGGCCAAGGCAATTCGCTGCAAAACGCCCAAAATTCGCCATTTTTCCCACAGGAGCGGGGCCCCTTCAAACCAAGTCCGCATCAACAGGGTGGAGGCATTCAGGGCTAAGCCTAAGCCAAATAAAATCAGCACCCGTTGCAGCAATTTGCGATGGATTTGCCGCTGTTGGGGGCGATCGAGTGGGGCCTTTTCCGCCACGCGCCCCAAGGAGAAGGCCATGGCTCCCCCAACCACGAACAAAAACAGCGGAAAGACCAAATCTGTGGGCGTGAAGCCGTGCCACTCGGCATGGAGCAGGGGGGGATAAACCTGGGCCCAACTGCCCGGATTGTTCACCAAAATCATGGCTGCGATCGCCAGGCCCCGCAGCAGGTCTAAGCACCGAAACCTTGGGAGTTTGGTAGGTTCGGCGGGTAAAGGGCGATCGACCGTCATGGCAAAACCGGTGGGTTAATCAACCGGCGCAAACAACTGAAAGCAAGAATACAAACTTGCGATACCGGCTTGCGATACTGGCTTGCGATAGGCGCTAGGGGCGATTCGTCTGCAACGGGTTAGCGACTGAAAGCCGGGTGCTAGTCTGGACGGGGGGAATGGGCGATCGGGTTCGGTTGAGTTTTTATTCAGCCATCCCAATTTGCCAGTTCTCGATTCAAATCCCGATTTAAATCTCGATTAAAATTCCAACTCCAGTTCCGACCCGCGTGCAAACCCGCGTTCTAACCTGATTCCTGACCTATGAGCGAATTGCAAGACTCTGACCGTTTCACCCTGGCTGCGGGCGATCGGGTGCGGCTTGTGGCCCTGCCGCCCTACGTCAAAACGGCGGAACCCATGCCAATGTTGCGGCCGCCGTCGGTTTTGACGATCGGGGACTTGGGAACGGTGTTGGGTTGCCGGCCCGGGAACTGTTGGGCCATTCGGTTTGCCAATGGGGCTTATCTGCTGACGGCGCAATATCTAGAACGAGTGCAGACTCCGTGAACGCTGAACCCCAATTCCTAACCCAATTCCTGAAGTAAATTTGCTAAGTCCTCTGAATTTTCTGATCCAATTGAGCTAGAGCAGAGACCATATGGGTGTCAGGGCGATCTATCCGGGGAGTTTTGACCCCATCACCTTGGGGCATTTGGATATCATTGAGCGAGGCTGCCAACTGTTCGATCAGGTGATTGTGGCGGTGTTGCGCAATCCCAATAAACAACCCCTGTTCGAGGTGGCCCAACGGATTGAACTGATTGAGCGATCGACCAGCCATTTAAGCAATGTTAAGGTCGATACCTTCAATGGTTTGACGGTGGAGTACGCTCGACAACAAAAGGCAACCGTATTATTACGGGGATTGCGCGTGTTGTCGGATTTTGAGTACGAGCTGCAAATGGCCCATACCAACAAGACGCTCTCCGAGGCGATCGAGACCGTCTTTTTGGCAACGCGCAATGAGTATAGTTTTTTGAGTAGTAGCTTGGTGAAAGAGATCGCGCGCTTTGGTGGCCCGGTCGATCGCCTCGTTCCCGATCCTGTTGTTGCGGAGATTCAGCGATGTTTTCCTCAGATGCCTCTGGTTTCGCCCCCCAGCCCGTAGCGGATTCGGCAGCTTCGGCGGCGGAACCAGCAGCGAATGAGACGCAATCGGCGGCGAGTTCCCAGGGACGATCGAGCGGTTTTGATGTGCAACGGGCCCTCGATCGGCTCGAAGAAATTGTGCTGGACAGTCCCCGAATTCCCTTCGGGCGACGCACGTTGGTGGATGAGGAAGTGTTGCTGGATCAACTGGATTCGGTGCGGCTGAATTTGCCCGCCGCCTTTCGGGAGGCCGAGGCGATCGTGCGGCAACGGGAGCAAATTCTCTTTGAAGCCCAGCAGCAGGCCAAAGACATCATCGAAGGGGCCAAACAGCAGGCCGCCCGCGCCATTTCCGAAACGGAGCTGGTGCGCCATGCCCAACTGGAGGCGGACTCCATTCGGCAGCAAGTGGAAGAAGAATGCCAGGCCGCGCGCGATCGGCTGCTGAATGAATTAGACCAAACGCGCCAGGCCGCGGCCGCTGAGCTGGAGGAAATGCGGCGGGCCGCCATTTCGGAATGCGAAGCCATCCAAGATGGGGCCGATGATTATGCCGATCGAGTCTTGGGCAGCATTGAGCGGCAACTGGGCGACATGCTGCGAGTCATTCGCAACGGTCGCCAACAGTTACAGCAAGAAGCCGATCGCGCCATGGGCAAGTTGGGCAAATAGCCAAAACCCGTGCGGAGTTGCCCCTAATTGCTCAGTTCAATTGCTCAGTTCAATTACTCAGCTCAATTGCTTGGTTCAATTACTCAATTCGCCATCTTCCAAGTGGGCCACCCGATCGGCAATATCCATAATTCGGAGATCGTGGGTCACAATCACGATCGTGCTGCCATCTTCCTTGGCCAAACTCCGCAACAGTTCCATCACCCCATGACCATTGCGGGAGTCCAACGCGGCCGTTGGTTCATCGGCCAAAATGAGCGGTGGATGGCCCGCCAAGGCCCGGGCGATCGCCACCCGTTGTTTTTCCCCGCCCGACATCACCTTGGGCAGATGATCCGCCCGATGGCTCAAGGCCACGCGATCGAGCAATTTGCGCGCCATCTTCTTGGCCTGAGGGCCGCGAATACCCTTTAAATTCAGGGCCACTTCCACGTTTTCCGCCGCTGACAGGGCCGGAAACAAATTGAACCCCTGAAACACAAATCCAATATTTTGGAGTCGGAAATTAGCCAACTGCTTTGGAGACAACTGGGTAATTGCCTGGCCCAGCAGATCCACATGGCCGCTGGTGGGGGTCAAAATGCCCGCCAAAATTGACAGCAGCGTGGTTTTGCCCGACCCCGACGGCCCCATCAGCAATTGAATGTCCCCCCGCTTCACCCGCAGGCTCACATCCTTCAGCACATGGATGGCTTCATCGCCGCTGCTGTAGCGCATGTCAACATGCCGCGCGTCGATCGCCCAAGTACAATCGCCTTTGCCCTCATGGCAGCGATCGCGACGGATCAGGGGTGGCGACACCGGAGCGGTTAAAGCGGGCGCAGTCGTGAAATTGGTAGACGCGGTCATGGGGGAAACGGCTGGTTTAAGGATGGGAGATGATACCGATTCGATCGAGGTGGGTGGTGGGGGTAGAGCTTAGTGTAAGCGGTTAACCGACCTGGTCGAGGTGACTAATCGATCAGTTCTTGGCGATCGGGAACAGGAGGCCCGTTAACCACTTCATTAATTGTCTATAGCTCTCCATTTTAGAATTGTCTATTTTCAAGGTTGCCCAGGATTGGGGGAAATTTTGGAAATTCGCGACTCCAGGCGATCGATATCTCCAGTTTCAGCCACGGGGATTCATTTATTTCCGTCCATGACAGACAATTTCAGAAGCGGCTACAAAAATAGCCCAATGGGAAAAGCAAGCCGAAAACAGGTCAAAAATCACTCACAGGCGACTCAAAAGCAACGTTAATCAAAACATAGAGTGATCCTCAATTGCCGGAAGATATGAAATAAATGACTAAGATGATGATCAACAAAACAATCAGAGAAAGCATTTTATTGCAAAAAAGAAACGAGAAAATATAGAATTAATATTAAAGCAATCTTAAGTTGATTTTCAAGGAGTGAGAAAACGATAATGAAGCAAGGATTGGGTAATGGGGCGATCGATTAGTTTCTAATTAACTTTTTAATTGATCGGTCTTGATTGACTCAAGAATGCTGATTGATATGAATTGCAAATCATTAAAATCACAAACAATCACGAATGACCGATCAGTAACTCATGCAAAATCGATTCATGATTAATGAATCACTCATGAATGGCTAAGGATGGGGCACACTGGGGCGCACACTGATTGATCGCATCTTAGCGCAATCGCCGGGTCATGATGTCTCTTTCTAGGCCTTGAAAACCACTGCGGGGTCAATGCGATTAACTTTTTGAATTGCAAACAGGGCCGAACTGACGCACATCACCACCGTCACCCCAAAGGTCAAAAAGGCGCTGAGGGGCGTAATGGCAATGACGACACCGGCTGTGGTGGCAAATTGCGCCACGCCCACACAAAGGCCCATGCCGGGTAAGTATCCCAAGACGGCCATCCAAAGGGACTGCTCAACAATAATGCCGCGCAAAACCCAACTGGAAGCGCCCATGGCCTTGAGGGTGGCGAATTCGCGGACGCGCTCGCTGGCGGAGGCGTAAAGAATTTGGCCCACGATCGCGATGCCCACGATCGCCCCGACGATCGCCCCGAGGGTCAAGATAAACCCCACCCCCGTTCGATCGCGCCAGTAGGTTTGCGAGAGGCGGGACAACTCCGCGCGGGTGAAGGCTCGGGAGTCTGGCAAGGCCGCTTCAATGCGGTGCTGGAGGTCTGGGATCGAGCTGCCCGGCTTGGCTCGCACCAAAATAAAGTTCACCGGGTCGGATGCATTGAGCGATCGAGGTGGCACGGGGCGATCGGCTCCGGTGGGCTTGGGGCTGATCCGATTCACACAATCCAGTCCCCCATCGGGCTGCACACTACAGGTCAACCGCGATTCTCGCCCAGCACTCAGCAGGCTGTTGGCCGAAACGGCAGACATAAACAAAAACGGGCTGAACACGATCGATTGCAACCCCTGGCCCACCGCGCCCACCTGCAATGGGGTGGAACCCACCGTGCCCCGATCGCCCACCCGCGACAGCCCCAACTTCCGAAGATTCGTCACATCGGTGATCGCCCGGTAAGGTTGCTGAACTTCGGTTGCTCGGCCTTGGGTCAGGTTCCAGGGTTGAAATAGCACCCCATCCGGCTGATAGCCCAAGGTAATCACCGACTCAATCCGATTGCTGGGGGCGCGCCACAGCACTTTGCCAAAAATCAGCGGCTCCGCCCGTTCCACCCCCGCCAAGCGCTGGACACGGCTCAGGTGGTCGAAGGACAGGGGCAGGGTCAGTTCCAAATGCACCAAGTCCTTGGACGTGACCCAAATATCGGCCTTGGAGCGATCGACCAGCAGCGATGTGGATTCTGTGAAACCGCGAAACACGCCCGTTTGGATCGTCACCAGGCTCACGGCAAACAGAATTCCCGCTTGGGCCACCAACAGGCGCGGAATATCTTCAAATAGATTTTTACGGGCGATCGAGGGCATAGACCACCTAAAAAAGAATCGCCAAGCAGTTCATCAGACCGAGCAATCAGTGCCGTCAGAATCGAGAGATGCGCGCCAACGACCGGAGCGGATAAGCTAGGTGTTCTAGTCAGCTTTTTGTATTGCAGTTTTGACGGTTCATCGACAGCAGATGCGTCCCAAATTAACAGATTTAAACGATTGGTATCGGGCTGAGTTACTGATGCAGCCAGCCTTCCTGCGAACGATCGACAACATTCGCAAGCAACTGGAATCTTCCGGCTGGAAAGGAACCTACGAAGAATTTCCCGTCTTTCCCTACGGCACGTCTGAAGAAATCCAAACCCGTGTCACCCTCTTGCAGCAAGAGTTAACCACCGCCAGCGGCGAACGGGCGGCGGAAATTACGGCGGCGTTGGATGACTTGCCGCAACCCTATCCGGGCTATTGGTTCACCCTGGAGCACGATGGCCAGTCCACGCGCGTTGACGTGTGGGAACTGTGCTACAGCATTTGCTTCCGCGACTACCAAGCCCTCAGCACTCTCAGTGCGGGCGATGAGGTGATGGTCACCATTGATTTGGATTTGATTGGGGAGGATGGGGATGTGGACTGGCATCGGCTGGATGAAAAAGCCCAGCGGGTGGTGGCGCAAGTGTTCGATCGCCTAGCGAACGTGATCAACTAGCAGCCTTCACTGGCATCTTGTTCGTGGGCTGAATGGGGTGGAAGGTTCCGCAGGCCCTAGCGCAACGAATTGAGGTCGATCGCCCCCACGCCGCCCCGCTGAATTTGGCGCAAAATAATTCCAAACTGCCACCAAACCGTCAACGCTCCGCCCACCGCCACCGGCATGGAAAGTTTATAGGACAGGGCGATCGGGAACGCGAAGCACTGCAATGTGGCCGCCAAAAAAAAGCCAGCCCCGCCGGCCATCCCCACAAACGGGAGCCACAACTCAGGCCCTTTCATGGCCGCCGGATCCCGATCGGGTGACTTTAACCAAACTCGTCCCTGTTCGCGCAAACTTCTAGCAAAGGCCAACCCCGACAGCGCTCCCGCCGCAACCCCGGCCGCCAACAACACGTAGGGCGATCCGCCGTTGGTGTAATCCATTGTTTCTATCAATGACGTTCAAAGCTTATATTCCAAGGCGTTTATTCTATCGTCTCTATTGCCAATGTAGACTAGATGTGAACGATGGGTGTTATCTCCAACCGAATGGGTTCAGGCTCACGGAACCCAACCCAACCATACATGGCCCCACGGACCACAATTTTCGCAATTCCCAACGTTGTCAGTGGTCGCGGTGGGGGGTGACTTTGTGCTTGTCTGCGTCTTAGGAAGTTTTGGACCCACCCGATCGCACCGCAGCTACGGTGATTGGCTCAAGGGGGAAAGTTCCCGTTGATTAACAGCGGGGGAAGCGGAAAATTCTCTAAATTCATCGAAAAATTCATCGAGTTCAACAAATTCACCGATCGCCCGTGAGGATTCGTATCTGTGAGTTGCCCAATGAGTCATTCAATGACAACATTGCCTGTCATGACGACCCCCATTATTCCGGTCATTAGCTTGCCCGCCGGGCCCCTTGCCCAGGCCCCGACCACCCCGGCTCCTGCTAATAATTTGTGGCTTATGAGCAGTGGCGCTTTGGCAGTGTTGCTGGTTGCTGGTGGTGTTTATTTCAAGCTGGAAACAGACAAGCTCCAAAAGAGAATTCGTGCAGAAGAATTCCGAGTTCGTGAACTCAAAAAACGCCTTGACTTAGCCCTCAAAAGCATTCACAAGATGGAAGCAAACCCCGATCTTGTGAATTCTCGTGAGTTCAACTTGGATTACTTGCGAATGCGGATGCAGGAGGAGATCTTCCACTTCGCGATCGTGAACCAGATCAAGATGAAGATCAAAACCATGGTGTCCGTGGCCCTGCGGCCGACCCAACAACAGGCCGGCACTCAAAACAATGCGCAGACCAACCAAGGCCGCCAAGTGGATCAGCTCTTTGATGTGGAGTATGAAACTTGCACCGATGGCGTGAAGCGGGTGAAGCGGGTGTTGTTTCGAGTGCAGGTACGCATCACCAAATTGCCCACCCAGCCGACTTCCCGGACGATCGAGGAAATCATCAACTGCCTGGAGCGCTACCTCAGTTTGGCGGATGATGATGACGATCGGTGGCAACCGACGATCCAAGGGCGAATCGTCACCATCAGTTGGGATCAAAAGGCCAAACCCACGCCGCTGTTGGTGTTGGAGCAGTCCGGCGAGGGCATGAATGTCACCCTTAAGACGCGGCGTGCGGCCGGTGCGGCTAAGTAGGCTGGTTGCTGTGTAGGCTGGTTGCTGTGTTTTGGTTCTGAGCAACCGATGAGAGCCTATGGCGGTTGATTTAGGGGCGGTTGATTCGGGAGCGGTTTATTTGGGGTTTGATCCGGGCAGCGCTAAATGTGGATTGGCGGTGCTGCGATCGAGTGGCGAGATTTTGGCCCACGAGGTGGTGCGATCGGACGGGGCGATCGAACAATTGCGCCAATGGCAGCAGCAGTACCAAGCCACGGCCATCATTATGGGTGACCAAACCACTTCCAAGGCCTGGGTCAGCCGTCTGGAACAGGGTTGGCCCGATGCCCCCCCGATCCAACGGGTTGATGAACGCTACAGCACCCTAGCCGCACGCGATCGCTATTGGGAACTCTATCCGCCTCGGGGTTGGCGAAAGTTGCTGCCTCGGGGCCTGCGCCAGCCGCCCCGCCCGGTGGATGATATTGCGGCGATCGTTTTGGTGGAGCGGTTTTTAGCGAATAGCTCTCCCAAGAACTGAGTTTCACAGAGAAACTCCACAGAGAAAATTTCGCAGAGAAATTCCACAGAGAAATTTCACAGAGAAACTCCGCCGGGTGCAGGTGCATTCAGCCTGTTAAAAGCCCAGGGCTAAATCCCGCGCGGCAGATGTCGGACGGCACGCTTGGCGCGATCGGACACGGGCCAACGCCACACGTCTTCAAAGAGCCACACCAAATTGTGCTGGGTGGTTTCGCTGAGGGCAATGATCCAGTTGTCCACGGCTGCTTGGGTGCTGGTGGCATCGGGGCGATCGCGCACGGCGGCCCACAACCGCTTAGCAAAGGTGGGATCGTTGGGACTGTAGCGATCGCGCACTTCCAGCAGCATGGCCGCCCACAATTCCGGCGCACCAATGCAAATTCCCCGCTCGGAACAGAGGGAGTTTTTGGGAGCTTGACCCGATCGCAAGGTGTTGTGCCAATTCAAAGTGCGATCGGCCTGATAACGCCATAGAAGCGATCGCAAATCCTGGCGATAAATTTCAAACGGTGTGCCATACACCGATCCCGGCTCAATTTGCAGCACGTCCAACACTTCCAAACGCATAAAAGCCGCAAACCCGGTGCGTACCGTAACGCTAGCATCGGCTCCCTGATATTCCAGTTTTTTGGCATAGGATTTCAGCCAAAAATTGCGCCCCAATTCATAAATGGGCAGGGTCTCAAACTCGCCGGTTTTCTGATAGTTGTTGTAAAGATCTTGGAAATAAGGAGCCTTTACTTCGATGCCAGTGCTGGAGATGTAGCCACAGCCACCGCCACAGGTTTTGGGAACAATGGCCACCGTTCCCAATTGATCGCGAATGGTGGGGCCGTAGGGGGTGGGTTTGCCGGCCACGGCTTCGGCATAGAAATCATAGGCGCGATCGACCAGTTCAATCAGGGGTTGCAATCGTTCCGGCTCCCAAGTTCCCTCCGGCAACAGCCACACCAAATTGCGGCCGCGATAGGGATATAACTGCAACTCGGTTCGATCGAACGCCACGTAGGGAATAGGAGCCGGCTGGGCTGGTTGGGATGGTTCGATCGCCCCAGCCGCACCGGCCGCCAACCACAGCAACCCCGCCCCCAAACAGCCCAGCCAAACCCGCCGGACTGATCCCCGCCGAGGACTAAGACCGCCGAATCCAGCCATTGAGCGTGAACCGGCCATGGTCAAATTGGCGCGACGGACAAACAACGGGCAGCACTTCATGTTTACATCGACTATCAAAAAAGACGATCCGATTATTCAGCGGTTCAATGGTTTCAAAGCGATCGGACGCGGTTACCATGGGCCCGCTGATATCCGTTTCATACATTCGCAATTCACCACCCGAAAACCGCTTCGGTTCCTGATAGAAATAGTAAACATAGGTCAGGGCGCGTGTGGCCGTTTCCGGACTGCCTGAATCGTTGTGAATTTTATAAAAACAGCCATCATTGTGAGCCGTTAGCTGCATCTCCACTTGTCCCGGCTCAAAGCTAGGCATTCCCAATTGCTGTACAACCGTTGGTAATAGGCCAATTAACCGTTGGCGCAAGAGTTCATAGAGATCTGGATAGAGCGTGGCATACAAAATACTGGAGCGACGGTAATCGCTGGCGTTGGTTGTGGTTTTGGAACCAACGAATTGATCGGCCTTATTCAAGGCCGTGCTGAGGGCAAATTGATGCTCTTCGTGGCTCAGAAAGTTGTCAATTTCTAAAACCGTTGGCTCCAAAATTTGGTCATTGCGAGCCGCTGAAGGAGCAGTCGCAACGGGGTACGCAAGGGACTGATGTTGGGTGGTGGCGGTGCTGTCTGAATGGGGTCGATCGGGGCCGGTGGCGGGCTGGCCCTTGGAAGCGGATCGCAATCTTGCGTCCAGTGGCGATGCTGATCGTGATTCCGGGCCCGGGTTCGTCAGGCGTTGGGTCAGTTGCGGCAATTCCCAACCATTGGTGTTTAGACCTTCGATCGGGTCGGTTCCATGGGCCAATTCCAAAACACGCAGGGCCACCAAGGTTCGATCGCGCAATGACAGTTCAGGAGAGTCCAGCGCTTCATTGAGGGTGCTCACTGCTCGATCGAGCAGGCCCTGCATTTCGTCTGATTGAGTCACCGTTTATGGGGGGAGTTAGGTTGCCAGAGGTTTATCCAGGAATCAACCATCGGCGTTGATTCCTGTGGATTCCTTCCGTCTTATCAGATCGATCGGGAATCTGAGAACTGATTGCGGCGGCCATCTTGATTCACTGGAGGAAAAGCTATGGTGATCGGTCTTGCCCAGATTTCTAGCCAGATTTCTAACCAGATTTCTCGCCCAGATTTCTCGCCATGCTCCTAAGTGGAAGGAAGGGCCCGCAACCGTTCATCCAAATAACTCCGATCGGCCACACTGTGAAACAGGGGGCCCCGATCGCTCATTTCCACCACATTTAGCCCCGCCACCGGCAACGAGAAGCGATCGCGATAGCGACCCACATCAATGCCCATCAGCACACAAAGCAAAATCCGAATCGTTGCCTTATGGGACACCAACAGCACTGAACCCGTGGGGTGACGACGCTCAATTTCGTCCAAAACCAATGAAGCTCGGCGGGCAATGTCCACACCCCGCTCGCCTCCCGTGGGCGCATTCCAAGCCGGATCTGTCAGCCACCGCACATAGTCATCGTGATAGATTCGATCGACCTCGCGGGGATGCAACCCTTCCCACTTTCCGTAGGCAATTTCCCTTAGCCCATCTCGCAACTGCATATTCAGCCCCGTCATTTCGCACAGAGGCGTTGCCGTCTGGATCGCGCGGCGCAGCGGACTGGTGTAAATGGCTGTCCACTCAAGGGAGGCATAGGCGATCGCGAACTTCTCAGCCATTTCATGCCCCTCGGGCGTGAGGCCGGGATCATTTTCAGGCGTGCCGCAATAACCACCGGATGCACTGTAGGCCGTCTGAGCATGACGCAAGAAGAAGAGCTTAAGAGCCATGGTGGAGTTCGATCGACATGGAGCTTCAATGGTTCAATCCTAGATTCCATCCTAGGACTGAAAAGGAGTAGTGGAAAAATTAGACGGTCTCCATGAAGGCACTTTTCAGACATCTACTCGGATCAGTTCAATCCGGGGATAAGCTAAATCCGGCAATTTAGGGCCAATCAACAGCGCTATGGCTAACGATCGAATCTTGAAGTCTGGCCCAGGATGGCGATTGGGCTGGCAGCCTTCGGCCACGAAATTTTCGGGATTGGTGGGCAGTGATGATTGGGCTGTGGAGCTGACGGAGCCGGAGTTAACCGACTTTTGCCGACTGCTCGATCGCCTGGTGGATTCAGTGCGGGCGATCGCCGATGAGTTGATGCCCGAGGAAAAAATTGCTTGCGAGGTGGAGAGCGATCGGCTCTGGCTGGGGGCCGAGGGCTATGCAGATGCTTTTGGGGTGCGGTTTGTGTTGCTGTCGGGGCGGGGTGCTGAAGGGGGATGGCCGCCGGAAGCGGTGGATGGGCTGGTGCAGGCGGCCCGCACGATCGGGCTGTTTTAGCGCCCTTTCTCAAGGCTATCTCTCAACGCCATCTCTCAACGTAATTCCCGAACATCATGCCTCACCAGAACGCCACGATGCTGAACGGTGGCTCAATGTTCAGCGTCGATCGCGGCCTTGGGTAGCGGGAGTTGGGCTTGAAGGCGCAACAGTTCGATCGGCATTCCATCCGGATCTGCGATGAATGCCACCTCATAGACCCGATCGCCAATCATTTGCTGGCAAGGGGCCAACAACAGGGGCAGGGGCTGCGGAGCTAGACGATTGCCCATCAGACGTAACCAATCCGGCAGCGTTTCTGGGCGATCGGGCGATTGGGCCAAATCCAGCGACAAATGGTAGTAGCCCACATAATGCTCATTGCCAAAGGGATCGGGCGGCGATTGGGGTTCCGGCACTTGCAGCAGCTCAATGCGTCCCCCCCAACCTTCCATCCAACAGGCCAGGGTCATGCCCGCCGTGAACCGTTCGGCCATCCCAAACCCGATCGCCTCATAAAACGCGATCGCCCGGTGAATATCCGCCGTTTTTAAGGAAACATGGTGCATTGCGCTGCTACCGACCCCCCTTGGGCTACTCAAACAGCCGGAAATAGGGATAGCGCACCGGCACACCGGGTTCCTTGTCCAACACAAAATTAATCACATCCCAACAGGGATCCGCCGCTTCCGTGGCGCTGAATTCCACCGGCAAGCCATAAAGCCGTGGCCGACCGTCGGAACTGGGATTGCGCGGGTTTGCCCGATCGAGATAGGACGCAATGAGAGTTTGGTAACGATGGGCAACTGTTACCTTCGTGGCCCGAAAGCCTTGGGTATAAAGCCGATCGAGCGCTTCATGAATTTCAAAGCGAATGCCGTCGGGGTGTGTATGCTGGCGATACCATTCACCCTCCCACTGCCGCCAATGGCGACTGGATTGCAAATGCACCAGTTCTTTGGTGTTGGGGTCGGCTTCAAAGGCCCCATGCCGAGGACAAAGGTACGTGTCCGTAAGGGTCAGGGCCGGGATCGGCTGCCGACAATGGGGACACAAAATTTCTGGGCCAAAGATGGGATATTGCAACGTCGGATTCAGCATGGGTTCGATCGAAACCTCGTGCAGGACGGCGGTGGGAGCGGGGGTTCGATCGCGGGCCGTCGCCTCGCTACCCTATTATAGCGATGGCATTTTGGCGGTCTGGGCAAAACAAACGCTTCTTGAAATATTTGTCACGTTTATGTCACGTCTAGAGGCAACAGGGGCGATCGCCCATCCCATTTTGGGCACACCGGACATCGCGGCTGCGGCCTTTGTCGCTCCCAACGCCACCATTATTGGCCGGGTCACCCTGGCCGCCGGGGCCAACATTTGGTATGGCGCGGTGCTGCGGGGGGATGTGGAGCGAATTGACATTGGCGAAAACACCAATGTCCAAGATGGCGCAGTGATCCATGGCGACCCGGGCCAGCCCACAATCCTTGAGGCCGATGTGACCGTGGGCCACCGGGCCATCATCCACTCCGCCCACATTGAACGGGGCTGCACGATCGGGATGGGAGCCATCATTCTCAACGGTGTGCGCGTGGGTGCGGGTAGCATCGTGGGGGCTGGGGCCGTGGTGACCAAAGAGGTGCCACCCCGATCGCTCGTGGTGGGAATTCCGGGCAAGGTCGTCCGATCGCTCAGTGATCAGGAAGTGGCGGAACAAATTGAACATGCGGCCCGCTACGTGAAGTTGGCCCTGGTGCATGGCGGCCAGGGCACGGATCTGGGTTTTCACGGGGCGCACTAGGTAACTCGGCCTACCCCAATGCCCGCCAGTAACCCAGTTCCCAGGATTCCGATCGACTGGTCGCGTTCGGGAGGCCCCAAATGCCCGACAATGGCATTTAATTAAATTGGCTCGCCTGTTTTTAGAACTGTTACGGGAGATCAAGATATGGATTGGCGCGTTTTGGTTGTGGTGTCTCCGCTGCTGCTGGCTGCTGGCTGGGCTGTTTTCAACATTGGTAAGGCAGCCCTCGAGCAATTGCGTCGTCAGCTAGACAGCTAGGTTCGTAAACTCTGGCGGTTTTGTCGCGATCGCCCACAATCGATACCCAATCGCAGAATGGTAGGGGCGCTTTGATGGCGCTCCTACTTGTTTTTGGGCATTTTTGGCCCCCCGCAAGGCGCAATAGGCTAAGGAACAACACCATGACCCCGGCGATCGAACCATCAAACCCAGAGCCGCTAGATTCAGCAAATTCCGTCAGTGCAGCTCATCCGGCAGCCCAGGATCATCAGACCAATCAGGATAATCACGCTCACCAGGCCAATCAGGATCATCAGACCAATCAGGATAATCAGGATAATCAGGTAGGCCAACTAGACCAGCAATTAGCTAGTTTTCAACCCTTCGGCGTGCAGTTGGGTTTAGAGCGGATGCGAGGGGTGCTGGCGGCTCTGGGGAACCCTCAACAACAGGTGCCGATCGTCCATGTGGCGGGAACCAATGGCAAAGGTTCCGTTTGTGCTTACCTGTCCAGCATTCTGACGGCGGCGGGCTATCGCACCGGGCGCTACACTTCACCGCACCTGGTTGATTGGACGGAGCGAATCACGGTGGATCAAGTCCCGATCGAACCGCAAGTTCTGGCTGAGTTGCTGCATGAGGGGGAACAGGCGATCGCCCAAACCGGCATTTCCCTGACCCAATTTGAGCTGGTGACCGTGGCCGCTTGGCTGTATTTTGCGCGCCAGCGGGTGGATTTGGCGGTGATGGAGGTGGGGCTAGGGGGGCGGTTGGACGCGACCAATGTGGTGGACGGGCCGATCGCCTGTGCCATCACCTCGATCGGGCGGGACCATTGGCAGGTTTTGGGCGACAGCTTAGGACAAATTGCCGGAGAAAAGGCCGGCATCCTGAAACCGGGGCGGCCGCTGGTGGTGGCTCCCCTGCCGTCCGAGGCCCGGGCCGTGGTGGCCGATCGCGCGGCCCAACTGGCCTGCCCGATCGATTGGGTGGAGCCGGCCGAGCCGATCGCCCCGCCGGCCGAATCTTGGCCTCACTTACCTTGGGTTCGATCGGGCAATTTAACCTATCCGCTGCCCCTGGCCGGAACTGTTCAGCGCACCAACGCAGCCGTCGCGATCGGGCTGGTGCAACAGTTGCGATCGGCCGGTTGGGCCATTGCCAACCCAGCCATTCAAACCGGCATGGCCAACGCCCGCTGGCCGGGCCGGTTGCAGTGGACAACCTATCAGGGGCGATCACTGCTGGTGGATGGGGCCCACAACCATGACTCGGCCCAAGTGCTGCGGGACTATGTGGATCAGCAAAATTTGGGGCCCGTGACCTGGGTGATGGGTATGTTGAGCACCAAGGACGCGGCCGCCGTGTTGCGGATCCTGTTGCGATCGGGCGATCGGCTCTACACCGTGCCTGTTCCAGATCCCCAGTCGATCGCCCCCGAAGCATTGGTGCATCTGGCTCCCGAGGCGATCGCCCTGGCAGAGGGTCGCCCCTTCACGGATCTGTTGCCAGCTTTGGGGGTGGCCCTGGCGGGCGATCGGCCCGTGGTGCTCTGTGGTTCCCTGTATCTTTTGGGGCAGTTCTTTCGGATCAGCGCCCCCACCATTTCCCCAGCCCTATCAGCCAAAAGCTGACAAATCCATCGGTTTTGGATTAGAAACAAAGGGAGCCTGATCCGCAAAATCACGGAGTTCAGGGAAACCCTCTGGCCGGTTTCCCAGTTCCCCAGCAGCAGGCGGGTATGGGTGGGTCAGGCTAAATGCAAGGGTTTACAACCATGGGCCAAACTGTGGATTGAAAATCGATCGGGGCTGAAACGGGGCAATTCATCTCGAAACGGCGGCCAGTCCGGTCCTGTCAGCCTGGGTTGCGGATGAAGCGGACTTCGCCGTGATGAAGCAGGAAGCCTCCCGATTGCAGCCTTCGTGAGCGAATGGTGGCAATTGCTAGTGAATTAGTGACGGATTTTGGAGGTTTCTCAATGAAAATTGTTCAGGCTCCCAGCCAACCTGTGCGCCCGCTCCAGCGGTTTGTGGTGGCCGGTATGGCAACGCCCGATGATGCGGGCAAACCGTTGGTCGTCAGTCTGAATAATGACTTCAAGATGACAGGGCCGATCGTCGCTAAGGACGGCACTTGGCGCTTAGATTTGGTGTTTCCCAAGCCCGGCAACCATCACCTGAGTGTGAATTTGGGCGATCGGCGGGCGGACTGGTCGTTTCAGGTGATTGGGGAAAATGGCGAAACGGCCCCGCCGGGCCCGATCGTCCCAGAAGCCAGCCCCGTCAGCGGCCGCCGTCCCCTCCCTCGGGCGAAGGCCTCAGAAGGTGCGCCCACCCTGCGGCAGTTAGTGGAAGAAGCCTTTCGCAACAACTACTCCGATGTGCATTTGGCCGTGGGCCGAGAACCGCGCTTCCGCAGCCGGGGGCAAATGCAGCCCACCACCTACCCCACCACGGACGACAACACCTTCATGGCCTGGACGCAGGAGGTGTTGAGTGATGTGGAAATTCAGCATTTTCAAGAAAATTTAGACTTTGACGGGGCGGCCCAATATCCCTTTGCGCGGGTGCGGATCAATTTGTTTGAAACCCTGAATGGGCCAGCGATGGTGTTGCGCTTGATTCCGATGGAAATCAAGACCTTTGAGCAGCTTTGCTTACCGGCGGCCTTTGCCAATGTTTGCCATGCCCACAAGGGGTTGATTTTGGTGACGGGGCCCACCGGTTCCGGGAAGTCCACCACCTTGGCGGCCATGATTGACTACATCAACCGCAACATGACCCGGCACATCATCACGATCGAAGACCCGATCGAGTTTGTCCACCAAAGCCGCAAGTCGGTGATCAATCAGCGGGAGGTGGGGATTCACTCCCTACGGTTTGACAATGCGTTGCGGGCTTCCTTGCGGGAAGATCCAGACGTGATTCTGATTGGGGAAATGCGCGATCGGGAGACGGTGGAAACCGCCCTGAAGGCTGCCCAAACCGGTCACTTGGTATTCGGAACGCTGCACACCAACGGGGCTGTCAAGACAATCGAGCGGATTTTGGCGCTCTATTCACCGGAAGATCGCGAGGCCGTGCGAACCCAAATTGCGGAAGCGATGGTGGCTTGCATTTCCCAAGCCCTAGTGCCCACCACCGACGGCAAACGGGCCCCGGTCTTTGAAGTGCTGATCAACACCGATGCAGTTCGCGATTACATCAAGAAAGGTCAGATTGACGAAGTGGAGGACATCATCCCCCGATCGGAATACGAGGGCATGTGTACGATGAACCAAATTCTCTACAAGCTCTATTTGGAAGGGCGAATCAACGAGGAGATTGCTCTCGCCAATTCGCCCCGCGAGAACGAAATGGCGATTATGTTGCGAGGTGGCTCTCTCTACAGCTCTGCGGTTTAGGTCGGGGCGCAAGGCCTTACGCCCGAAAGCTGCTGTTTGACTGTTGATTAACCCATTGCGACGGTGTGTCCCGCCCGATCGATCGGGCAGGTATCGATCGGGCAGGATTAATCGATCAGGATCGATCGGGCAGGATTAATCGGGCAGGGGGCCTATTCGCCCGTGGCGTAGCGAACTAGGTTCAGCAACTGTTGCCGGAGGGTTTCGAGTCCCAAGCGATCGCCTGCGGAAATAAATACCCCGTGGGGACATTCCGCCTTGGCCTGCTCGATCGCCTCGGAGCTAGCCGCGTCAATTTTGTTGAAAACCAGCAGTTCCGGCCCCGGAACGATCGGCATTTCACCCAAAATTTCATGCACCGCCGCAATATGTCGGGGCCAGGAAGGATGGGATAAATCTACCAAGTGCAGCAGGGCTTCTGCTTCTGTCACCTCCTCCAGGGTGGCGCGGAAGGCATCCATCAAGGGCGGGGGCAGCTCTTGAATAAACCCCACCGTGTCCGTGAGCAGGATCGATCGCCCCTCGGTGGGTTCCGCGAATTCGGGGCTGTCTGGAAATTCCGATTCAGCGATCGGGGCGATCGGGGTGGGCGCAGTCAGGGTCAGGCGGCGAGTGGTTGGATCCAACGTGGCAAACAGTTGATCGGCCGCGTAGACTTCCGCATCGGTCAGCACGTTCAATAGGGTTGATTTTCCAGCATTGGTATAACCCACGATCGCCACGGTCGGCACATCGTGGTGTTGGCGACGTTGGCGTAGGCGGTTGCGGTGGGCCTGGAGTTCGTTCACCTCCCGTTGCAAGCGGGCAATGCGTCGTTGAATCACCCGGCGTTCGGTTTCCAATTTGGTTTCACCGGGCCCTCGGGTTCCAATGCCGCCGCCCAACCGAGACATGGCTTGGCCACGGCCCGTCAGTCGCGGCATGAGATATTCCAACTGGGCCAGTTCCACTTGCAGCTTGCCCGCGCCCGATCGGGCCCGTTGCGCAAAGATATCGAGAATCACCTCGGTGCGATCGACCACGCGCGTGCCGATGAATTTTTCCAAGTTGCGGATTTGGGCCGGGGACAAGTCCCGATCGAACGCCACCAGGTTGGCCCCCAAGCTCTGGGCCTGGAGGGCAATTTCTTCCACCTTCCCTTCACCCACCACGGTTTGGGGATGGGGGCGCGATCGCTTTTGGCGCACCACGCCGACCACGGAACCGCCGGCCGTGTCCACCAACCGATCGAGTTCCGCCAACCCGTCTTCAAAGGCCCTGGGATCCCGATCGCTCGTTTGCACCCCCACCAACAACACCCGATCGCCCGCTTGATCAATCTCTAAGCCGGACACTTCCCGGGCAAACTCGGCCTCCAGCCCCGTCACAAAGTCCAGAAAGTCCTGCTCTGCCAAGTCCTCGATCGGGACAGGGGGTAACACCGTGGTGCTTTGGGTGACGCTTTCGGCTGTCGATTCCGTCCCTCGCACCACCAGCCCCGGCAGATTAGACGGCGGCAACAGATGGGCCACCCGCGCCGATTTCACATAGCCCCCCACACCACCGCCGCGCCGCGCAAAGCCACTACCCGTGAGTGGCAGCCAAACCAACGCATCCAACCGTTGCAGGGCCAAAGCCGTCAAGGCTCCGGTTCCCGGCTGGTCTGACTCGGGCGCGGTGGCCATGCAACGAATTCCGCACAGGCGCTCGGCCCCATAGCGCGGCAATTCCAAAGGCGGGATTTGGGTTTGGCGCGGTGTGCCCACGCCGACTCGAATCACCTGGCCCCGCCGGTTAAAGTAAACGCAAAGGGGTTTTTCCAGTTCGGTGCTGATGGCGGCCAGGCGCTGGGCAAATTCCGGCGTGGTGAAGCGATCGCCGGGCACGCGCTGATGATAAAGCCGCTTCAGTTGTTTGAGTTGGTTGGTTTTGAGACCTTTCAGATCTCCATGAATGGTTTCGATAAGCCACCTCAGAATGCGACAAAAAAATGGAACAAAATAGAACGGCAAAACGAACCAGATTCCCAAACGGCGATCGCCGCACATCTCCCACCTGGGAGGGGCGATCGGGCGGTGGAGAATGGTTCAATTTTAGGCGGGCCGGGCCGGCTAAGGCGAGGGTGATTCCTGATCCTTAGGCGGTTCAACGGCTCAACCATGCTCAAACGATGTTCTATATTGTTAACCTACAGCGTTAGACTGCTCATTGCTCGGTGATGGCAGTCCTGCCAGATCTCTAACAATTTATTGAAGTTAGTTCCTTAGAAGCAGCAATATTCCATATTCAAGAAATGGTTTAGGAAGTTTTATATTGAGAATTTCACTTCAATAGTATTTAAATCTAATGATAATTGAAATGGGAGATGGATGAATAAAGGCACAAAAAAGTCTAAGTTTTATTTTGATCCCGAGGGCAATTGGGGATGTCTTTGGGAGGATAAATATGGCAGTGGTGGAAACTTAGAATCTTGTCTTGATATGGTTTCTGACTATATCGAAAGCGATGACTGCGATATAAATCAAGTTCGCTATCAGTTACTCGCGAAAGGTCATGCCAGCGGTAATTGGTGGTCAATTTGGTATGAGGAAGTTGAGAACGATGAGATTGAACTAGAAGATAGTTCTGATTCTGAGCAGGAATCGTTGTGTTATTCCTATGAGGATTTTGATTAAGTTCTGAGCATGACCTGCGGATTCATCAGATTTGACAGCAAAAGCTCAATCTAGCAATTCGAGTCCAGTAGATTGATCAAAGTTGCTTAGGCGAAGTGTAAAGATCTCGACGAGCGCTGATCCGAACCGTTAACCTGTGGCGTTAACCGGTTGATTAGCCCATTCCAGCGCCATGCCACTTCCCGATCGCCCCGTTGCTGATCTCCCTGCCTCTGGTCTGCCCACGACTCGCCTGATCGTGCTGATTGGGCCGCCGGGCTGTGGCAAGTCCACCCTGGCCCGCCAGTGGCAAGCCGCCGCTCCCGATCGACATTGGATTTCCACCGATGCCATTCGGGCTGAACTTTTTGGTGATGCGGCTGTTCAGGGCGACTGGTCAGCCATTTGGCAGGTGGTGTGCGATCGACTGCAAACCGCGATCGTCAATGCAGCCGATGCCGTTTACGATGCCACCAACGCTGACCCGCGCCAACGACAGCGAATCTTAGAAACCGCACGGGAATTGGGGTTTAGCCAGATCATCGGCTGGTGGGTACAAACTCCCTTGGAGCAATGCTTGGCCTGGAATGCCCAGCGCGATCGGCAGGTTCCCGCCCATGTCATTGAACGGATGGCCCAACAATTGGATCGATCGCCCCCAGAACTGGCAGAAGGCTTTGACCAACTGGAAATCATGACTCTGACTAGTAATTTGCCCAGGTAGCCCCGCGACCCCAAGCCTGAATCATCCTTTGAGCACTCAGCCCAATCAGTGGTCATGGATAAGCACTAATAACTAGGCACTAATAACTAGGCACTAATAACTAGGCACTAATAACTAGGCACTAATAACAAGCACTAATAACAACGGGTTGGAGGCGAAAGTTGGCGCGATCGAGCCATGCCCGCTTCCACCCAGTCAATCGCCTCAATCTCAATCTGCCAACGGCTATTGCTACTGGTCACAGCTTCTAAAGCAATTGGTTTGTCCTTGCGATCAAACATCCCGCGATCACCCACACCCAGCAGTGACTCATTTAATGAGCGTCCATCGCGACTCAAAATACTGGACTCTGATTTCACGACATAGCGCACTGTCACATTGTTCACCGGTCTGCCCGTTTGATTTTGCACAGAACCCATGAGATGAACAATTAAGCGTTGACTCGGGCCAGCCTGCTCAGTGCGACGTTCTGCTTCAACGCGGCATTGCAACAGCTCCACATTGCCGCCGCCATTGGCACTAGTGGCCGCCGGAGGTGGCCCCATCGGCGCAGATGCCGGAGCGCTGCTTGGGGCCGTTGGATTGTTACCCGGCCGACCACACCAAGCACTGAGATCCCGGCGGTTGCCAGCCGCATCGGTGAAGTAGCACAGGGGGTCTGTGTCCTGGCCCTGGGCTGATTTTCCGAAGCTCACCGTAAGCAACAATGCCGTTACCATCAGGGTTGAAAGCTGAACTCGGGGAACCATGGCAGCTTGGAACTCAAAAGCTTACATAAAGTGATTTGTTTAATAATATCTGGGTTTTCGCAGGGAAGGGAATTTGCCAATAATTTAGAAAATCAAGGTTTGGGGGCGGGTGTTGCGCCCCCGTTATTTGGATGGGTTGTTTGGATGGGCGTTAATTGGCAAATGGGCATTTAGCCGAAAACGCGGTGCTCCAGGCAGGGCATTTGGCGACGGACTTGGGCCAATCGATCGGGGTTGATTTCCGCGATCGCGAGGCCCACCGGATCCCCCGCGTCGGCCAAGATTGTGCCCCAAGGATCGATAATCACCGCGTGGCCATGGGACTGGCGGCGGCCGTAGTGGAGGCCCGTTTGGGCCGGGGCGATCGCGTAACAGGTGTTCTCGATCGCCCGGGCTTGCAGCAACACTTGCCAATGATCCTTGCCCGTGTAGGCCGTGAACGCTGCGGGCACAAACAACACATCTGCGCCCTGTTTGGACAGGTGACGATATAGCTCCGGAAACCGCACGTCATAACAAACCGAGAGGCCCAAATTGCCCAAATTGTCCGATCGATAGAGGGGCGGCAAGTGGGAACCGGCCAACACCGTTTGCGATTCGCGGTAGGTGTTGCCGTCTGGCAAATCCACATCGAACAAATGCACCTTTTCATACCGCACCACGGAGCCATCGGGATCCACCAGCAGCGCCGTGTTGGCTACCTGGTTGTCCGGCACTGGCACGGGAAATCCACCCCCCAAAATGGTGACCTGATATTTCTGGGCCATGGTTTTCAGGAATTTTTCGCTGGCGGCGGCGATCTCGCTGGCCTGGGCGAGTTTTTCGCTTTCTTCGCCCAAAAAGGAGAAGTTTTCCGGTAGGCCAATTAGTTCTGCCCCCCGGTTCACGGCCAGATCAATTAAGTCTTCGGCTTGGGCCAGGTTGTGGGCCAGATCGGGCTGGCTGTTCATTTGGACTGCCGCCGCCAGGTAGGACTTCATAGGCTCAGATCGGTTTAACAACAGGAATTAGGGAATGGGTGGCCAGCGAGGGGTGAACCGCCAGGGGATGTGGCTGGCTGGGGTGACTGCTGGTTGGCGAAGTCACACCGGCCAATCCTCCAGGACAGGTCAATAGGCGGGATCGGGCAGCTCACGGGGGCGATCGCCCCGGAAAAGCCTTAGAGGCCGTTTGAAAAGCCAAAATTGCTACTCAGTAAGCCCTAGTGATCGACGTAGACAAGGAGCTTAAGCCCCTTGCCCCCACAACTATTGGTGCTTGACCCGTGCCAAAAGATACTTTTTAGACACCCTCTTAGGGTTTGATGCGACTCCCCTACAGGGTTTCATCTCAGGCTCAAGGCAGATGGCCCGCATTAGATTATCCGTAAATTCTTCCCATTCGTTGCGTTCAGTTACACCAAGTCATTTTTCTTTGATGAATTGTTTAAGAAATTCCGGCCGATCGCCCCTTGGCCCGATTCATGATAGGTTTATGGCTCTTTGCTGGACACTAGATGTCAGCGAGCAGACCCTTCATGCTGCATTTCGCTGCTGGAGTTGTGGTGATGATTGGAGCGCGATCGACCAGACCAGCATGGAATCAGGGTCTTGATGAATCTGATGACGGGCCGATCGGCCCAGTCCAATGGACTGACTGAGCACTGACCCAGTGCTGACCGAAGACGGCTGAAGGAGCACTGCCAGCCTACTGAAGAAGCCAACGCAATGGCTCGCCATGGCGTGAGGGTGACCCAACTGCCCGATCGCTGCCCTGGTTTTTGGGGCTGTTGTGTTGATTTTGACCGGGTTTTTGTGTGCTGGGTCGGGTTCGATCCGTTCAATCGAACAAAGACGGCTAGAATAACTTCGCTGCACTGGTTGCCGGTTGTGGCGATCGCTGCCATCCCAGCAGTCAATGCTATGCAGTCAACCTATGCAGTCAACCAGTGCAATCGAATGGTTGCCATCGAACTGAAGTCGCGGGGCAATACACCGTTGGGGGTGTTGGGCACGGGTGGAATCGCTACCGGTGACCTGCGATGGGGGTTCGATCGAGATTCGTCCAGAGGATGTCCACCGTGGAAAAATCGCTCGATGCGTTCTGGGGTCAGGTTTTGGATCAGCTCCAAAACCAACTGAGTCGGCCAACGTTTGAAACTTGGATCAAAACGGCCATCGCAGAGCGCTTAGACGATCAGGCTTTGGTGGTGCGGACTCCCACGCCCTTTGCTCGCAATTGGCTGCAAAAGTATTACCTAAAGGCTATTTCCCAGGCGGCCCGCGAAGTGTTGGGCCATGAGGTGGAAATTCAGATCGTGGCGGCCCGGGGTGATGAAAGCGTTGGCGGGGCGATCGACCCGGAGGCCTTTTTGCCGCCACCGGAGCCGATCGCCGATCCCCCCAGTGCCCCGCCGATCGCCAGCCCTGCCCCCAGCGATCGGGGCCGCACCGCCACGGAACTGAACCCGAAATATACCTTTTCGCGCTTTGTGGTGGGGGCCAACAACCGCATGGCCCACGCGGCTTCCCTGGCGGTGGCCGAGTCGCCGGGTCGGGAATTTAACCCCCTGTTTTTGTGTGGGGGAGTGGGACTGGGCAAAACCCATTTGATGCAGGCGATCGGTCATTACCGCCTGGAAACAGATCCAAATGCCAGAATTTATTACGTTTCCACCGAACAATTCACCAATGATTTGATCGCCGCCATTCGCAAGGACGGAATGCAACGGTTTCGGGAGTTTTACCGCGCCGTTGATGTGCTCATTGTGGATGACATTCAATTTATTGAAGGTAAAGAATATACCCAAGAAGAGTTTTTCTATACCTTCAATACGTTGCATGAGGCGGGCAAGCAAGTGGTGCTAGCGAGCGATCGCCCGCCCAGTCAAATTCCTCGGCTGCAAGAGCGGCTTTCGTCCCGGTTTTCCATGGGCTTAATTGCCGATATTCAACCGCCGGATTTTGAAACCCGGATGGCCATTTTGCAGAAAAAAGCTGAGTATGAAAATATTCGGATGACCCGCGATGTTATTGAATATATTGCCGCTAGCTATACCTCCAATATTCGGGAACTGGAAGGGGCCCTAATTCGCGCGGTGGCCTATATTTCAATCTCAGGATTGCCGATGACGGTGCAGAACATTGCGCCGGTTTTGAACCCGCCCGTGGAAACGGTGGAAGCTTCGCCCGAGTCGGTGATTCAAATTGTGGCGGATGCGTTCAATATCTCGATCGAGGATTTGAAGGGCAATTCTCGCCGCCGGGAAATTAGCCAAGCCCGTCAAATTGGGATGTATTTGATGCGGCAACATACGGATTTGAGTTTGCCTCGAATTGGGGAAGAATTTGGCGGTAAAGATCACACCACGGTGATGTATAGCTGCGACAAAGTGGCGCAATTAAAGGATGCGGATCCAGAGTTTGCCCAAAATTTGCGCCAACTGAGCGATCGCATTAATTTGGCAGCTCAACCTCCGGCTCCACCAACAGCGAGTTAAGGGTATTCAGTTAAGAGTATTGGTGCAAGGGCATCGAGTTAAGGGCATCAAGTTACAGCTCTTACCTCAATTACTAAGCATAGTCGCCCGTAGGGTGGGCACTGCCCACCAAACCGTTGCTTCATGGCATCTGCAATATGGCGTGCCAATAATTCTAGGTAAAGGCTGTAAGGGCATGGGGTTACGATTCAGGGTTCAACTCAGCCCTCTGAACTAAATCATCCGATTGCGGTAGGATAATTCCATTCTGTTTCATGATTATCAGCAGCCTTTTAGCAGTCCTATGAGCGAAATCAACAGTCAAGTTCAGCGGGTTTCGGGTACTGGTTTGCCGTTACGCGGTGATGACATTGACACCGATCGCATCATTCCGGCTCGCTTTCTGCGCTGTGTCACCTTTGATGGGTTGGGTGAATATGCCTTTGCGGACGATCGCACCCAACTGAACGGCGAGCATCCTTTCGATCAGGCTCAATACCAAGGGGCCAAGCTGTTGGTGGTGAATCGTAACTTTGGCTGTGGTTCCAGCCGTGAACATGCGCCCCAGGCGATCGCCCGTTGGGGCATTGGGGCGATTGTGGGCGAAAGTTTTGCGGAAATCTTCTTTAGCAATTGCGTGGCGATCGGGATTCCCTGCGTCACGGCTAGCCATGAGGATGTGTTGGCGTTGCAAGGGGCCATTGAAGCCAACCCCAGCGCCTCGGTGTCCTTGGATTTGGTGAATCTGACCGCTGCGATCGGGGACTTAACCATCACTGTCACCATGAAGGAAGGGCCGCGCCAGGCCTTCCTCAGCGGCATGTGGGATAGCTGCGGTCAATTGGTCAGTCAAGGAGAAGCCGTGCAGGCCACTGCTGGCCGTTTGCCTTACCTGGCTTGGGCTTAGGGCCTGTCGTCATTTCCATCGCCGTAGGGGTTGGGTCTCCCAACCCTAACCCGGGCGATCGCTTTAACCCTGTCCACCCCTGGGAACGCCCAAGGATCACGGGAACTGGGTGGGGAGACCCCGCCCCTACGACTGATCGGTTGGGAGAACGAGATCATTAGGGTTTCAGGCGATTTGACGACCAGCCCTAAGCCCCTTGCCCTCCACGATCTCGCCACGGTGGAATCAGGGTTGCAGACGAACGGGCAAGCCCCGATTTCCTAATTGCCAACTCCAAGCTCGCTGGCATCGATCACCGGGCGCATGGGGCCCAACTGGTCTTGGCCGGTGACGGATAGATCGCTGTGGCACAGATAAAGCTGATCGCGGCAACGTCCCAATAGGTCATGCACCACCCGATCGAACCGATCGAGGTCTGCTTGTTCCTCGTCGTCTGGGGTGCGGCGGCGACCGTTCCAATCTTGCAAAAACAAGGGTGAGCCGAACAACACCGCTGCGCCCCCCCGGGGCCAAAGAGGCGAAGAGGCATCTAGCCAAAAGTGCCAGCGGTGGGAAAGGCGAGCGGTGCGGTACTGGAAAATATTGGCGAGGGTGATGCCGCTGGGGGCCGGGTTCAGCACTTGGCTGGGGAAGGGGTTGGCGGCGATCGTGCCGCGTCGTAACAGAGCAATGAATTTGTGGATGGTCTCCGTTTCCGGTGCTTGGGGATCAATGCGGTGGCTGATATCCCAATAGCGATGGGCGGCTTCTAGGAGTTCGCGCAGGGCGGCCAATTCGGCGGGATCCAAGCGTCCCCCATGCCACAAAAACTGCTGAACGGCGCGATCGAGCACAATTAGGGGGCTGCGAATCAGGCGCTGGCGGAGTTGTTGCTGTTGCTCGCTAATCCACGATCGCAGCTTTTGATAGGCCATGGTGGCTCGGTAGCCCAACCGATCCCAACGGGCAAAGACTTCCACGGGCAACAGTTCCGGCCGCTGTCGATCGGGACGGAAGCAGTGATCGGCAATCAGGCCAGCACGCACGGGATCGATCGCCCGGCGCAGGCCCGTGGGGCTGGTTTCCGCCAAGTCCGGCAACGCCAAGTCCAACTCCGCTGCTGGCCTGATCGACCCGGCCCCGGTGACCGCCGGTTCCGGGGCGGCCAACCAAGGATCCGGTTCCGTGCTCAGCCCCACCAACATTTCCGCCACATCTTCCCGATTGAGCCAGTCGCCCAAACCCGAATAAACCAATGTCCAAAGGGTCAGAAGCGATCGCACCGTGGGCGAACTAATCAAAGGGCGCTGGTTGCCCAACAGGGTCACGGGTAACCCCCGATCGCGCAGGATGGTGGCCAGGGTGTAGCCCGCGATCGAGTCCAAACCGGGACTAATCACCGCAATGTCCTGGGGTTGGAGGGTTTCCGTTTGGACGGCTTGCACAATGGTTTCGGCCGTTTCCCGCAGCAGTTGGGCCCGAGCAATGGTGGTCAGCACTTGCACCGTGGGGGGCCAGGCTTCGGCCCAAGGGGCGATCGCAAAGGGTTCCCGCGCCACCGTAGTCAGCAATGGAGCCACCCGTTGCACCAAATCGTGATTCGCGCGTCCCAAATCCAAATGATCGGTGCAGCGATCGGCTAAGGGCTGCAAGGCCGCAGGATCCGCGCCCAACCCCAAGCGGCTGGCCCCGTCCCGATTGTGGGTGTAGCCGGCCCAGGCCCCGCCTTCTTGCAACAGGGTCAGCAGCCGTCCCGCCAGGGCCGGAAAGTCATCGGTGTCATCGGCCAACACCACTTGATAGCGTCGTTGCAGTCGATCGAGATAGCGCGGATCCGACAGCAAAAAGTTGCCATAGAGCCAACTCACCAGCCCGTAGGTGAGCAGACCGCGCCGCAAGCACCAGTCTCGCCACTCCACGATCAGAGCACCCGCCCGATCGACCCAATTTCCCGGCAGTTCCACCGCCGCCGCTGGCCCCAGACCTTGTACCAGGCGATCGGGAATTTCCGCCAAATCCGTGCCGCTGTTGGCTGCTAACTGCAACAGATCCAACAGCCGCCGCACAGCCCGCTCTCGCAATAGCTGGGCGATCGGTGAATCGGGGTTTTCATCCAGCGCCTGGCCCCACAACTGCCCCGCCAGTTCCTGTTCATTTTCCGGGCGCAACAGCAGTGGAAATTGCGGCACAAACCCCGCCCGCTCCGCCAGCAACGGATAGAACAGCATCACCTCTTGCTCAAAAAAGCCCAGGGGAGTGGTGCAGTCGATGGCTGGCCAACCCACCGCCGCCAATCGCTCCATCAGGGCCCAACGGGTTTCGCTGCTGGCCGCCAGGGCCAACACCCGGCTCCCCGGGGGCAACTGATCCCGCAATCCCTGGAACCAATCCACCAGGGTTTGGGTTTTGCCGCTGAGGGCCCCGCCTGTGATCCAAATTGATCGGGCGATCGAAGCCGGGCGATCGGGCGCAAACGTGGCGGAGGCCGGGAAATGGTTAGCCACAAGCACGGAAAAATGATGGTTTTGCTATGATACCGATCGCCCAGTGATTCCAAACGATAACCCCAATACCCAAGCCTCAAGCCCCGCCCCAGGGTTGTTCTTTGGGTCTCGTTGTGCAACGGCGGTTGTGGGGTTAAATAATGGCTCGGAATTCCCTGCATCTTCGTCAGGGAAAGATGTTAGCCTGTCAGCCCGATCGCTGGTCACAGCATTTAAACCGCTTTTGAACAATATGAAGAATCGGTGGCTTCCAGGTTTGCGATCGCTCTGGGCGAATGCGGGGAGTTGGTACGAGTCCACCCCAGAACGGGCGCTCAACCAGGCCTATGAAGCGGCCCTCGCCATTCGGGCCCTAGAGGATCGCTACTTTGAGGGCAATCCAATCGACCTCGACAGCACCCGCTACGGCGAAAGCACCTGCGATTACTTTCGCACCGAGCTGCAAAAACAACTGAAGATGATTGATTTGCGGTTGTGGGAATTCAACAGTAGCAATGCTTTTTTGGATTTTGGCACCAAAACGATCGGGATTCCCAGTCGCAAAACCGAAGCGGGCCTGAGCAATCCCAACGCCCCGATCGCCACCAGCACCGACGCGAGCGGCCGGCGATTTTCGGAACCGGGCGATCGCTCCTTCATCGTGCTCAAAAAACTGGAGCTAATTGACAATACCTTAGATCGCTATGTCCACGGTCGATCGGTCGATCGCCTGGAACTCAACAGCGACAACCTGCCCGCCACCTCGGAGGAATCGCCGTCCGTCACCGCCAACACCACCACCGCCCCCCTAGACCAGTCCCGATCGTGGCAGGCCGCCGCCAACGCCGCCAAAATTCGCCCCAAGCGGCCCTCCAGTTGGCGAGCTGGGGCCCTGAATGTGGCCACGCGCAACATCTCCGGCGGAATGCGCAAACCCTCCGCCACCGGCAGCACTGGCCTCATTCCCCGATCGCTCCTCACCACCTTCGATCGCGTGCGGCGCGACCTGGACGATCGTTCCGAAGAAGAAGTGCTGCAAAACTATCGCACCTCCAAAGTTCGAACGATCGTTTCACTCAAATTCATCTTGCTGCTGATTTTGGTGCCCCTGTTGGTGCAGCAGATGTCCAAAAACTTCCTGGTGGGGCCGATCGTCGATCGGGTCTATCACCCCAGCATCAACAACGTCTTTCTCAACATGGACATGCAAGAAGAAGCCATGGTTGAGCTAGAGCGCTACGAAAACTTCCTGCACTTCCAGTCCCTCTTGGGCAAAACTCCCAAACTCACCCCCGAAGAAATTGAGGAAAAAGTTCAAGAAAAAGCCGAAGAAATTGCCAATGAATCCTGGGTTCGCAGCGCCGATGCCCTCAAAAATGTCTTTTCCGATTTCCTGTCTCTGGCCGGGTTTGGGCTAGTCATTGCCTATAGTCGCGAAGAAATTGCCGTTCTCAAGTCCTTCATTGATGAGATTATGTATGGTCTGAGCGACAGCGCTAAGGCCTTCGTGATCATTCTTTCAACCGATATCTTTGTGGGATATCACTCGGCCCACGGCTGGGAAGTGGTGGTCAGCGGCATTTCTCGACACCTGGGGCTACCGGAAAATAAAGACTTCATGTTTTTGTTTATTGCGACCTTTCCGGTGATTTTGGATGCCGTGATTAAGTATTGGATTTTCCGATATCTCAATCGCATTTCGCCTTCCGCCGTTGCCACTTACAAAGACATGAACGAGTAGCCCGTTTCCAGTTCTTCTCCACCCTTGCCCGCCCATGATTACCCCAACCATTCAGTGGTATCCCGGTCACATTGCCAAAGCCGAAAAAGCCCTTTTGGAGCAACTCAAATTGGTGGATGTGGTCTTTGAGGTGCGGGATGCGCGGATTCCCCTGGCCACCCATCACCCAAAGTTACAAAGTTGGCTGGAGCGCCCCGGCACTAAAACCGGCCGCGTGTTGGTGCTGAATCGGGTGGACTCCATCCCGGGGCCCGTTCGCCAAAATTGGGAACAGTGGATGCGATCGCAAGGGGAAACACCCTATTTCACCGATGCGCGCCAGGGTCAGGGGGTCAAGTCGATCGCCCATGCGGCCCAGGATGTGGCGGCTTGGGTGAATGAGCGGCGGTTGCAACGGGGAATGCGGCCGCGGCCGGTGCGGGCAGCGGTGATTGGATTTCCGAATGTGGGCAAGTCGGCGCTCATTAACCGGTTGGTGAAGCGGCGCGTGGTGGAAAGTGCGGCCAAACCGGGGGTAACGCGCCAATTGCGGTGGGTACGAATTTCTTCGGAGCTGGAATTGCTGGATGCGCCGGGCATTTTGCCCGCCAATTTGGTGGATCAGTCGGCAGCCGTGAAGTTAGCCATTTGCGACGACATTGGCCAAGCGGCCTACGACAACCAAAAGGTGGCGGCGGCTTTGGTGGATTTGCTGTGTGGGTTGAATTTGGATCCGCAACCGACGCTCGAAACCTCGGCGGATATTTCGCCAAAAACTTCGCCAGAATCCTTAGAATCCTTAACAGAAATCTCCACAGCACCTCCGACAGCAATGGTGCGATCGACGGGCGATCGAGCGCTGGAGAAACGCTATGGCTTGGCTCCGGGACTCCTGAACGGCGAGGACTATGTACCCGCGTTGGCGGAATTTCGTTATCAGGGCGATCGGGAGCGGGCGGCCCGTACCCTGTTGCAAGACTTTCGGAAGGGTGCGTTGGGTAATTTACCCCTGGAATTGCCGCCCAGTTAGCAATCCAAATTAATTCGAATTAATTTGAATCAACCCAATTCAAATCCATTCAGCCCTCTTCGATCCTGTTCGATTTTGTTCGATCCTAGTTGATCCTGATAATTTTTCTTTTCATTCTCTTGTTGCAGAATCTGAAGGTTTGGCTGAAAGCTTTGGCCCCGCCAATGGGTTCCTATCGCCACAACGATCTGCATTTGCGAGATGTGCCGGAAGATGAACCGATCAATGCCCATTCCCACCTGATGGCGATCGCCCTGAGCAACTCTCAGGTGATTCCTCTGGTGATTTTAACGGCTCGGTTATAACCAGCCTTCCTGCTCCAGTTCCGCAATGATTTGCAGGGCACGGGAATCTCCCAGCTTTAGGAGGGCCGATCGCGCGTCTTCCTTGATGCCGAGTTCGCGATCTTCCACCAGGGCTTCAATCAACCCATCCACGGCTCCCGCATAGATCGCATTGGAGGGCAAGTCGCGGCACAGTTGCCCCAGGGCCCAAGCACAGTTACTGCGCACGGCCGGAACAGGATCTTGGCGCAGGGCCACAATCAGCGGCGGTACGGCCCCCACGATCGCCTCATAACCCACGGCTCCCATTTGCCCCAGGGAACTGGCCGCCCACAGGCGCACGGCCGCAATATCCCGCTGCAAGGTTTGCACCAACGGAGCCAAGGCCCGGCGATCGCGCCCATTGCCCAGGGCCCAGACAATGCCTTTGCGGACGTAGCCATTCCAGTCCCGTTGGAGTTGGCCAATTAAGGGGTCGATCGCCTCTGGATCTGGATTGCGGCCCAAGGCATAGGCGGCGCTCATTCGCACTAACGGACAAACATCGTTAATGAGTAGAATCAACCGTTCGCTAGCCCTGGGGTCTTGCAACTCACAAAACGCCCTAGCCCCCACCGCCCGCTGGGTCGGATCCGGATCTTGCAACAGTTGCAACATCACGTCTGGATCGGGGAGCGGCGCGGCTTCGTTCGGGGGCGGGGTTTCGAGAATGTTCAGATCGTCTGACTCTGCTGAATCTAAGTCGAGTAACCCGAGGTCATCATTCACCGGCATAGCAGTCCTCCTTAGCGATCGCGGTTGGTCGATTGCGCCTTGGAGGCCGGCTTGGCCGATTCTGGAACCAATTCCACATTCACCTCATTCACTTCCCGGCGGCGCAGTTCCACGGACTCCGAACGTGGCAGTAGGTTAAACACTGCTCGGAACTGATCGTCGAGTTCCTCAAAGGACACTTGACCGGCGCGATCGAGCAATACTTTTCCCGATTGATCAATTAAAACCGTTTGGGGCACAACGCCACGGTAGTAGTGCGCCGGTTGCAGTGGATCCGCCACTGGCTCTAAGGGCAGAGAATCGGCCGCAATGGGCAAAAAGTCCGCTACTTTGCCGTAAAACGCCTGCAACTGAGAAATGGTGGAGGAAAATCGCTTGCAATCGCGACTGTCGTCCACAAAAAACACCAACAGGGTGGGTCGCTGTCGTTCCCGCGATTGGGCCAAGGTCACCCGAGGCGGCACCAAAGAGCCATTGCCCGCATAGAGCGCAAAAATATTGCCATCAAAATTATCGTCATTCAATGCGGCCTGGGCTGGCAGGGCCCCCAAGGCCCAGCCCCCGATCGTTAACGACAGCAGCAGGGCGATCGCCTGGGCCAGCCCCTGTCGTCCCCACCAGCGAGCAATGATGCTGCCCAGTGCCAAACCCCGAACCCACATGACTATCCGTGACATTGAAACCGTGACATTTAAATCGTTAAAAAACGCAAGACAAAAACGCGAAACAGACAGCGTATAAGCCCCTTGCAGAGCCTATCCTATCGCGAACCGCGAAACCCCCCACGTCTGAATTGTGGCCCAATGATCCGATCGGTCGCCGCAGCCCTGGGACAATTGCGCAGGTCTACCGGGGTCTCTCCGGGCGATCGCGCCAGGCTTCGTTGGCGGAAGATGTGCCACCCAACGGGCCGATTGGAATTTCCATGGGTATGATGGGGGGCAAGATCAGCCCAAAACCAGCCCTGCTCCGGTCAGTTCTCCGCTTTTTCACCGAAGGGATCCTGGTCGGAAAGCTGGGTCAAGGGTTTCCGTGACTACTCCTCTTCAACGCCTTTCTCCCCTACGCTTACCGTTTTCTGTTCCATTCATTAACCCATTGAGCGAGCGGCTCTAGCTTTAGCTATGGTTCGGTTCCGTATTCAAGCTGACAGTGATATTCCGGCATCCACGCAGTTGTTTAACCAAATTCGGTTTGCGATCGCTTCGCGGCAGTTTCCGCCGGGGCACCGCTTGCCCAGCACCCGCCAACTGGCCATGGAAACGGGCTTGCATCGCAACACCATCAGCAAGGTCTATCGCCAGCTTGAAGATAACGGCCTAGTGGAAGCCCAGCCCGGCTCTGGCATTTATGTGCGAGCCTTGGGTCATGAAGGTGGGGCCCAACTCCGATCGCCCGTTTTTGACAAAAACCCCGAAGCCTATCAACTGGTGAAGCAAAGCCTCGATCGGCTAATCGAAGCCGGTTGCAGCCTCAGCACCGCTCGGGAACTGTTTTTGGGAGAAGTGGATTGGCGGTTACGATGCAGCGCCCGCGTCATTGTCACCGCCCCTCAACAGGATTTGGGGGTGGGCGAAATTATGGCCGGTGAAATTGAGCAATCACTGCAAATTCCCGTGCAATTGGTGGCCATGGAAGATTTGCCAGCCGCGCTCGATCGCACCGCTTCCGCCACCGTGGTCACCAGCCGCTACTTCATTGGCGATGCGGAAAAAATCGCCGCCCCCAAATCGGCCCGCGTCATCCCGGTGGATATTTATGACTATGCCGAAGAAATTGAATTCGTGAAGAATCTCCCGGCCGGTACGCGGATCGGTCTGGTCAGCATCAGTCCCGGTTGGCTGCGGGCTTCGGAAGTGATTGTTCATAGCTTCCGGGGCGAAGAAATTTTGGTGATGACCACCCTTCCCAGCGACACCTATAAGCTCGGGGCATTGGTCAAAACCGTGCGCTATATCGGGTGCGATCGGGACAGCTTCCCCAAGGTCAAGGCTGCCGTTTCCGCGCACCGAGAAGACATCATCCGCCCCCCGCAGGTGATCTGTTGCGAAAACTACATCGGCAGCCAATCCATGAACCATCTCCAACGGGAGTTAGGCCTGGCCTAGCAACGGTCAAATCCAAGCATTGACCAGGCGATTATTGGCCGTAGTAAACATTGGCCGCAGCAAAATTACTGGCCATAGCAAAATTAGTGATTGGCCGTAGTAAACATTGGCCGCAGCAAAATCACTGGCCATAACAAAATTACTGACCACGATAGTTGGACAGTCGCGCCAGGGTTGCCAACGACTGGACACCCGGATATTTGCGCCCCCGAATTTCCCAGGTAGGATAGCCCTCGATCCCCGCCTGTGTGCACAGTTGCGGCTGCGGGTTGCGGCCTTGGGGGTCGCACTCAATGTAGCGAATTTGGTTGAACGCCTGACCAAATAATTCCTTTTGACTTTGGCAATGGCCGCACCAGTAGGCTCCATACATTTTTGCGCCAATTTGCCGCAGGTGCTGGGCCAAGCCTCGGGGGGAAACCGCCAATATCCCTTCCCAGGATTGTTCGATCGCCCCTTGAATGGCGGGAGCTGCGGCCTTGGCCGGGTTGGCTGGGGGGGCTGCTTCTGCCAGGGTCGCCACCAGGCCCGCTCCGGCCAAGGTGGCCGCACAGCCCAGTCCAATCCAGACCTGATTTGTTAGCAAGTTGCGGTTGGGTTTCATAACCAGTCCTGTTGTGCTCGTTGGAGTGCGGGTTTGTAGGCGTGGGTTTGTAGGCATTAATGCGCGGCGATCGGCAGCGGTTGCCCATTTGGTGGGGTGGAGGTTTTGTGCGATGATCGAACGACGCTTTTTGGCGGTTCATCACGCTTCAACTACCAGTTTTAACAATATGGCAGTCATTCAATTCATCCGAGGCATTAACGAAGAGGTGGTACCTGATGTTCGCTTGACACGATCGCGTGATGGGAGCAACGGCCGCGCCATCTTTATCTTTGATAACCCTAAAACGTTGGCTGCATCCGCCGATCAAGAAATCACCGGCATGTACCTGATCGACGAAGAGGGTGAGTTGATGACCCGTGATGTGAAAGGCAAGTTTATTAACGGTCAGCCGTCGGGCATTGAAGCCTACTACGTCATGACCTCGGAGAACGATTGGGAACGGTTCATGCGGTTTATGAATCGCTACGCTGAAGCGAACGGCTTGGGCTTCACGAAGGCTGACAGCTAGCGATCGCCCAACTACTCAATTAGCTACTCAATTGCGCCTAGCCACTCAGCGCCCGACCATTCCACCATCCCAGAACCATGCCCGAGGGGGTGATCGCCCATGAGTCAGCCACAGTCCCTGGAGGGGCCCCATCCCGATCGCGAGTCTCTTCAGGTGCGTTGTGCGGTAATCACCGTCAGTGATACGCGCAATTTTGAGACCGATCGCAGTGGGCAACTGATTCGCGATCGCCTGACCTGGGCGGGCCACTCGATCGTGACCTACCAGATTTTGAAGGATGAACCGGCGCTGATTGCAGAAACAGTGTTGCAACTGTGCCAAAACCCGGATATTGATGCCCTGCTGCTGAATGGGGGCACGGGCATTGCGCCTCGGGACACAACCTACGACGCGATCGCCCGGTTGCTCGACAAGACTTTGCCCGGATTTGGTGAACTGCTCCGGCAACTGAGCTTTGCAGAGGTTGGCTCACGGGCCATGGCTTCCCGGGCGATCGCTGGGGTTTGTCAAGGAAAGTTGGTGTTTTCGATGCCCGGATCGAGCAATGCGGTTAGCCTTGCCCTAGATTCTCTGATTCTGCCGGAGCTAGTTCACTTGGTGACTCAGCTTCAGAAATAGCGGATAGAGATTCTGGGTTACAGATCGAAGTTACAGATCAAAAATATGGATCAAAAATATGGATCGAAATGTTGATTTAGGAAGCTTCCTGGGTTGAATCAACCCGAGCTTCATTCGATCTTGCTTAATTCAATCTTAATTAATCACGAATTTGTTAATCACGAATTTGTTGATCAGTTGGGTGATCTGATCAATCGAGCGTTTAATTCGATTGATTTTTAACTTGATTGATTTTTAATTTGATGAATCAAAAGTGGGCAAGGAGAGATTCGAACTCTCATGGATTTCTCCGCCGCATTTTGAGTGCGGTGCGTCTACCGTTCCGCCACTTGCCCGTAGCGCTCTGCAATTATAGCGGATTTTTTGAAAAATGGTGCAACAAATCTCGATATTCTCGGCTGTGGGCCCAACGATCAATTTCACGGGCCCGTAACACGGGAACGGGATGGGTCAAAGTTGCGGTGCGAGCGCGTTTGAGGGCGGCTCCCAGTTGAGATTGGTCGATCGCGTCATAGGCCCGGGCCTGGGCCAGGAATGCTTCGACATTCAACAGGGGTGCAAGATTAGGCGAGCCACCCGCCAATTTCATCAACACCGAAGCCACCACCGTAGGATCTTGCACGGCCAACAGGGCCGCTCGATCGCAGGTGAATTCTGCACAACGAGACCACTCCAGCAGCCGCTCCTGCAAGCCCTGGGCGAACCACCGTCCCCACTCGGGCACTTGTCCCGCCGCCAACACCAGCACGTTAGCCAGGGTCAGATAGAGGCTATGTTCACATTTGAGATGCCCCAGCTCGTGGGCAATCACCGCCTGGGTTTCCAGGGGGGTGAGCAAGTCCAGCAGGGCCGAGTGAATGACCACGAAGGGCCGCCGCCCTCGCATCGCAAAGGTGTAGGCGTTGGGAACCGGGTGTTGGCGCACGTAAAGCTGCGGTGCTTCCAGATCTAGCCGTTGGGCTGCCTCTTGCAACAGGTGGTGCAGGTGGGGCAGTTGGTGGGGCCCCACCAACAGGCTGGCGGCGATGTTTTCGAGATACATCACCTCCTCCGCGATCGGTCCCACCAGATTGCGCACCAGCAGATCCAGACCCGGCCAGCGATCGAGCGCTTGGGTTGCTGCCAAATCGAGGGGATGTCGAAATTGGTTGGCGCGCAGCCCCAACAGCCGCAGGGGCGCTGGGGAGGTGGAATGCTCGGAACCGTCAGCCATTGTGTTGGAAAAGGGAGGATTTGGAGGACGGGCCGCGGGGGCCTGGCTCTGGCTTGAGTTTAGCTCACGGCTGCGGGCACTGCGCCCTCTGCAAAATCATTCAGGCGCTGGATGTTGGCCCCGATCGAGCGAAGTTTGTTCTCAATGTTTTCATAGCCCCGATCGAGGTGATGCAGGCCGCGGATGGTGGTTTTGCCCCGGGCCGCCAAGCCCGCCACCACCAGGGCTGCCCCCGCCCGCAAATCCGAAGCGGTGACCGGCGCACCGGACAAGAACGGCACTCCCTTGACGATCGCCACCCGGTCTTTGACCCGAATGTTGGCCCCCATGCGATTCAGCTCTGCCACATGGCGCAGACGGTTTTCAAACACCGTTTCGGTAATGGTGCTGCTGCCTTCGCAGAGGGTGAGCAGGGCCATGAATTGGGCTTGCATATCCGTGGGAAAACCGGGGAACGGCAGGGTTTCCAAATCCGTTGCAAACAGACCTTGGCCGGGAAAAACGCGAATACTGGTTCCCTCGATCGCCGTTTGCACCCCGATCGCCTCTAGCTTGGCCAAAGTGGCGCTCATGTGGTCGGGAATCACTGGCCCCACCAACAGGTCTGAGCGTGTGGCCGCTGCCGCCACCAAAAACGTTCCTGCTTCGATTCGATCGGGAATGACGGAATGTTCGGTGGAATGGAGCTTTTCCACGCCCTCAATCACCACCGTGTCCGTTCCTGCACCGCGAACCTTCGCCCCCATCGCGTTGCAGAAATTCGCCAAATCAATAATTTCCGGCTCCCGCGCCGCATTTTCCAGAATGGTTTCCCCTTCCGCGAGGGTGGCCGCCATCATCAAGGTTTCCGTGGCTCCCACGCTGGGATAGTCCAGATAAATGCGGGCCCCCGTGAGGCGCGACTTACCGCGAATGCTGGCGAATACAATCCCGCTGTCAATATGCACATCGGCCCCCATGGCCTGGAGACCCCGTACATGGAGTTCCACGGGCCGCGCCCCGATCGCGCAGCCGCCGGGCAGGGGGAACCGGGCCTCGCCCATCCGGGCCAACAGGGCCCCAATGGCAAAGAAGCTAGCCCGCAGTTGGCTCACCAACTCATAGGGAGCTTCGGCGCGGTTGATGTGGCGTGCGTCAATTTCCCATGTGTCGCCCAGGCAGCGGGTTTTCAGCCCCAGCGCTTCCAACACCTGACCCATCCGCGCCACATCCACCAGCAAGGGCACGTTACGGATTCGGCATTCTCCGGAGCACAGTACCGTGGCCGCCAACAGTACGAGGGCGGAGTTTTTGGCTCCACTGACTGAGACATGGCCGCTGAGTGGCTGACCACCCAAGATTTCTAGGATGGGTTCATCCGCTTCGCGGGAAGCAGAGAGGGGGGAAGTGCTAGACGGGGAAACTATGGCCGTGGTCCTCCAAAAACGCGCGCCAAGCTGAAATGTTGCGAGAATGCAAATTTCGTTTAGATTCTACACAACTCAACTTCCCTGGCAATGTTCTCCAGATCCTGAAACCCACGTATGGGGGGCGATCGGTCAATTCCGGTTTCGGCGCTTTCCCAGCAAGCTGAACCCCAGCCAGCGCGATCGGGCGGGGTGAGTCTAATGAATTGTCAATTCCCTTCGGAGGGGGGGATAACTAGCGCCTGAGTGGGTGCTTGAACGGGAGCAAACATGATGGGCGATCGCTCGCAATCCGATCTTCGTGGATCCCACTTTTTTAATGCTGCTCAAAAAAATCCAAAAAAAATTTCTAAAAGGGGTTGCGCTCCAGACTGAAAGTGCTAATATTGATTCCGCGCAAGCGGAACTGGCGGAATTGGTAGACGCGCAAGATTCAGGTTCTTGTGTTCGCAAGGACTTCCGGGTTCAAGTCCCGGGTTCCGCATTTTAAACGCCAACATGATTACAAGCGTCAAAAATTCACTGGTTAAGCAGCTTAAAAAGCTTCATCAAGCCAAGGGAAGACGCGAAGAAAATCAATTCTTAATCGAGGGAACTCATCTGTTGCAAGAAGCAATTGCAGTGGGTTATTCCCTCGATTTTGTTTGTTGCACACCCACTTGGCAAGAAAAATATCCAGCGGATTTTGCGCGGGCGGCGGCCCACGCCCCGATCGAGCTGGTGGCCGAGCCAGTGCTCCAAGCGATTGCCACCACGGTGAACCCCGACGGGGTGGTAGCGGTGGCCCAACGTTGCCCGATCGCCCCTCAGCGATCACTCCAGATTGCTTTGGGCTTGGAACGGCTTCAGGATCCCGGGAACCTGGGCACGATCGTGCGGGCGGCGGCGGCGGCCAGTTGTGACCAAATTTGGTTAAGTGACGACAGCGTTGATCTGGATCATCCCAAGGTGTTGCGCTCCACGGCGGGTCAGTGGTTCCGAATGCCGATGCAGGTGGCGGAAGATTTGCGATCGACTGTGCGCGACCTGAAGCAACAGGGTTTCAAGATTGTGGCTACAGTACCCACGGCCGACCTCAGCTATTGGGAGGCGGATTTGCGATCGCCTGTGATGGTGTTGTTGGGCAACGAGGGCGCGGGTCTTTCTCCGGAGCTAATTGCTGAGGCGGATACGGCTGTGCGCATTCCCCTTGCGCCGGGGGTTGAGTCCCTGAATGTGTCGGTGACGGCGGCGCTCCTGTTGTACGAAATTCAACGCCAGCAAACCCGGGCCTAGAAACCCATTTCAGCCCAGAGCTTCACCCAAGCGTTTCTCTCCAAATTTTCAACCAGAATCTTCAACCCAACTCTTCAACCAGGGTCTTCAATCCAAAACTTTAACCAAAATCTTTAACCAAAATCTTTAGCCAGAATCTTTAACCAGAATCTCAGACCCCAGCCTGTAGGGTTGAGAGCTGAGAAGTGCTAGGGTTTCGTGCTGGGTTGGGGTTGTCCTTCTGGCAAATCCAGTTCGATGTTGGTTCCCCGATCGAGCACTTCAATATCCCACTGGCCTCGGGCCCCGCTTTCAAACACAATAAAGCGACCATCGGGACTGATGCGGGGCGATCGCACCCAACCGCGATAGCCCTGGGTGAGCACTTGAACCTGGCCCGTCGCCCGATCGTATAGCTCAACTTCCGGGCGGGCGTAGTCGCTGGCCAGATAAACCAAATAGCGACCGGTTTGGCTGAGGCTGGGTTGCTCGGCGATCGCGTCTCGGCGGTTTAACCGAGGCAGCTCAATGAAGCGGCGCTGCTGCAAGTCAAATAGCAAAATCTGGCGGTTGCCCCCTCGGTTGGAAACAAAGGCCAACATCCGCCCATCGCCGCTGAGACTGGGCTGCTCATCGGCATAGCGGGAATTGAGGGTGAGGGGAACGTTGAGGTTGGCTCCGTTGCCACAAGCAACCAGGAGCGCGGCTGTGCTGAGAACAACCGCGCTCCGGCTTAGGGCCCGTTGACCCAATCTGAGGGACGATCGCAAAACGGACAAGGGCGTTTAGGGGAAGTTTCGCTGGAGGTTAGCGTTCAAACTTAACGGGGCGATCGAAGTCGTCTTCGTAGCGATCGCTGCCATTACCGTCGGAAAAACGGGCTTCCGAGTCACGGCTGCTGCCCAGGGAGCCATCACCTTCCTCGTCCTTGGGACTCAGATCCAGGGGCGGACGACTGCTGGCCTGGTCGGCGTAGCGATCCCAATCTTCTTCGGTGGGTTCCGGGTCGATCGGTTGATAGGACACGTAGCTATCGGCGGGTTCCACCTCTGCGGCATAGCTATCGCTGTAGCTGCTTTTGCGGGCGGGAGGCTCGTCAACATAGTTGGTGCGGCTGACCGGTGGCTCATCGGCCAAGGGAGCCGCGCCAGAACGACGCTTGCGAGTGGGAGCGCGATCCTCGGGGCCGCTGGGTCGATCGCGCCGACTGCGAGGGGATCGATCGGGCTGCTCCCAGCGATCTTCCCCCCAAGATTCCTCCGATCGGGTGGGGTCAACTCGCGTGGAGTCAACTCGCGTGGAGTCAACAGTGGGGCGACGGCTCGATCGGCTCACGGGCGGCTCGCTCCAATCGGCTCCCGTTTCGGGGCGGTTGGGTGGGCGCTGGGCGGGCCGACGCTTGCGAGGAACGCCACCACCATCGGGGCTGGTTCCGGCACTGGGGCCGCCAAAGGAATCGCGGTCATCGCGTGGGGGGCGTTGGGTCGGCGGTCGGCGGCGCGGCGGCGCATCATACCCACCATCGCGACTATCGCGGCTGTCGCGGACTTCACGGCCATCGCGCGATCGGCTGCCATATTCCTCGGCGGCGCGGCTGTCGCGGCTGTCGTCGCTGCCCCGAATCCGGCGATTGTAAGGCTGGCGTTCGATCGGCTCCATGTCATCCAGTTCCGCTCGATACACCCGACTCACGGGCCGATCGTCATCCACCAGGGGCGCAGTGCGCTTGGCCTGCTCCGTGGTCACGTTCCGCAGCCGAATACTTTCGTAAGCGAAAAAGATGGCTGACCCTGCCAACAGGAATTGGCTGAATTGCAGAATCGGATCCAGCCGCCAGCTATTAAAAAACAGAATGCCACCGCACAGCAGACCCACCGCCGCGAAAAAGATGTCGTAATCGCGGGCCAGTCCTGGCTTGTACGATCGAATGAAATAGAGTGCAGCGCCCGCCACCGCGAGGATGATGCCGATGAGGCTGCCCCAGCTAAAGCCAACGTTAACCATCGTCCCTCAAGAACGTTACGGGTTTATTCTAACGACGAACGGCGGCTCCGATGGGGTTACCGGAACCGCCGTCCTTTGCGGGCGATCGCGCCGAGGCTATCCCAACCGCAGGGGTTGAGCGGCACGACAAGCAACCTTAGAAAGTGCGTTTTACCTTGTCATTCTGGCTGATGACGATCAAGCCAACGGTAATCGGCAGCACCACAATTACGGCTCCCAAGAGCAGGCTCCACAGGAAATTCGCCAAAGAAGCAGTCATAGTTATCCTCGGATTGAAAACGCACAATTGGCTCTAGGGTTGTATTTTATCGCCCGATCGACGCTCTGTCGCCCCAACGGAATTGAGAATTTCCCAGAATGATCCGTCAAGCTTTACGATCATCCGTGCTGCGGCTGATATCTCCGAGCGGGGTTGGGTGGCATCTGGGCCGGGCGCTGCCCTCTGAGCCAGATTTTGCGCTAGCCATTCCCCCGAGGCCGATCGCCCGCCCTTCTCAATTTCTACCCCAAGTTCGGCATGAGTACCGTTGTGATTGGATCGTGGGCCCTGAGCCTGCTGTTGGGTCTGTTCATTTTGTTGTTCATTGTCCGAATTGTGCTGACTTGGTATCCCCAGGTGGATGCCCAAAAGTTGCCCTTTAAGTTGGCGGTGGCTCCGACGGAACCCTTTTTGAAGGTGACCCGCGCGATCGTCCCCCCGATCGGCGGTGTGGACATCAGCCCGATCATTTGGGTTGGGTTGGTGAGCTTGTTGCGTGAAGTGCTGCTGGGGCAACAGGGGCTGATCACCATGAGCTTGAACTAACTGAAATGCCGACCCCTAGCCCAGCTCAAACGTTGTTGAGGTGGGCTGTGTTTAGGTAGGCTGTCGATCGCTGTTGCTGGCATAGACCGGACAACAACCATCGGGAGCCACGCGCCGATCGGCCAGGGGAGAGGCGGGATTTCGGCAATGTTGCCCCCGATAAAATTGGCAAGTTTGGCAACAGATCAAGTCCGGTGTGTCGGGCCAGGCGGTGTTGCGATCGAGCACTTCCCGAGGGGACATGCCTCGCAACACCAAATCCGATCCCTGCCAGCGCACTTCCACCAGCCCCGTTTCCGCAAAGGCTTTCCAGCGGGGACTATGGACGATCGCATCAGGCAGATGCACCGTGGCGGCTCCCTCTCCGGTGCTAATTTCCCCTTCATATCGTTCGATCGGGGCGGCCGGTTGGGCAAAGCTTTCCCCGATCGGCAACTCCAAAGCAGCACCCGCACTGGGGCAATGGATTTGGTAGCGGCTGTTGAGTTCATCCAGGGCCGCCAAACCCGACAAATGATCAATGCCCCCATGGACAAACACCACATGCTGAGGGCGCATGTTGTGGATCAGTTGCAGCGTGCCCAAGCCGTCCGAATGTTCCGACAGTTCATAGGTGCTGTAAAGAATTCGATCGCCCTCATGAGGGCTGCGGAGAGGCTCGGCTTCCAACCGGCCACCCGCAGCCGCCTGCACAGACACCAACCAACGTCCCGTCTGACAGAAGCGATCGCACAGTTGGGCCACGGGCAAATCATCATCCACCAACAGCAGGCAGGGGCCTTCCAGGGCCAAATCGGGCCCGTTTTGATCGCTCGACAGCCGCCGCACCAGCGGCCGCACCCGATCATCCCAAAACAGGTTTTGATGGCGGGCAAAATTCTGCACCGACTCCGGCAATCGATCGAGAATTGCCAAATAGGCATCACAGCCGGCCGCCACCTGGCGATCGACCCAAATGGTAAATTCACGCCCCGTGAAGTAGTGGTGGCTGCGCAACAGCATCAACAACTCTTGGCCCAGACCCAACAGCGGCACGGGCAACAGCACTGATCGCCCCTGGGCCAGGGCTTGGCTAACCTGATCCGCGAGGTCATTTTCCTGGCGGCGACGACGCGATCGGCGGGCCACCCCGTAGGATCCCTCCACGATCAACACATCCGGCGCAAGGCCGCGCACCTCCGTGAGGGGCATTCCTTCCACCAACCGGCCATTGGACAGGAAAAAATCCCCGCTGTAAGCCACGCAATATTCGCGCGATCGATTGCTGCGGGATTCGGCCCGGGACTGGTATCGCAACAGGGTGAGGGCCGCTCCCGGCAAATGACCAGCGGGCAACAACTCCACCGTCAAATCATCGGCCAAGGCCACGGGCGATCGCCAAGGAAGGGCCTGGCAAAACAGCGGAATCGACTCCAGAGGGCGATCGAGCCAATTGGTGGGCAACAGTTGGGCCGTTTCGCCGCTGGCAAAAATCGGCAAATGGGGAAACTGCTCATGGAGCTTCAGCAACCCGCGTGCATGGTCGCGGTGGGCATGGCTGCAAACCACCCAATCGGCCGGCATTCGGCCCCAACCCACCATGCCCGATCGCGGTCGGATGGGGTTTGGATGATCCCACGCTTCACCCAGGAGGGGCGACAGGCTCCGCAAGCCACAGTCCAACATGACGCGATGGGTTCCCAATCGCACCACCAGACACATCCCTTCGCCCCCATGGCCCACGGCATAGGGCAAGCACTCTAGCTCGGTCACAGGTTTGGGTTCCTTGATTGATCGGCCGCCACTGGGCCGATCGCCCTTCGTTAGTGAGCCGAACCGTTGCCGTGATAGTTATCCGTGTCGTAAAACCCGTTGCGCGTGCCAAAAAACAGGCAAGCCACCGTGAACAAACCGGTCAATACCGCCAAAATCAATTTCACATCCATGGGACGCAACCACTCACACCAGCTAAAGGAAATAGGGGGGGGAAGCTTGGGGAAATGTTAAATTCCCAAATTTTCCCAAATTTCATTGATGCCCCGGGCCGAAACCAAGGATCCGGCGGCGGGTTTGAGGCTTCGAGCCTTTCTTCTAACGTATCGAGCGGCTCCCGGGCTGTCAAATCGGGACGCAGCCAACGGCCCTGAGCAGATTGGGGCCAGGCACAGATCAGACCCAACTGAGACCCAACTCAGGCCCGATCAGTTGGCAGCAAATTTCAAAAAATTTCAAAAGTTAATTCCAAAAGCTAATCCTAAAATCCAATTCAAAAGCCCAATTCAAATCGGGATTTCCTCGATCGCGTCCCACAGGCGATCGAGCGGTTCCGTCAGCGTCCAGGGCAGAGCCGCCACGGCCGATTCCGCCACCGAGGGCGATCGGCCGCAACGGCTGGCAAAGGAACACGATCGACAGGCGGGGCTGTGGGCCGGCAATTGCGGCAGCGCCTGCTCCCCGTGATAGGCGGAGATCGCCTGATCAATCGCTTGGCCCATCTCCAGCAATTGTGCCTGGGTTGATTGGTGCCAATCGGCGCTGTATGCGAACGTTTCGCAAGCCAACTCCGGCCCGTTGGCAGCGGTCGAAGCGGCCGGCGATCGGACAAACCAATAGCTCATGGCCAGGCGATCGGGCGGTAAATGGCTCGTTTCCGCCAACACAAAAAGATACAAACGGGTTTGCCAGTCCTCTTGCAGTCGATCGCGCGACAGGGGTTGGGCGTGAGTTTTCCAATCAAAAATCTGCGCTTCCGTGGGCCGGGTTGCCAATAGGTCATACACCACAGTGAGCAGGCGATCGCCCATCACCCAAGTGCGGCGATGTTCCGCATCCAGTTCCCAATCGCTGGCTCCCGATTGATCCCACCACTGGCGCAGGCTATCCCAAGTGCGATCGACCGCATGATGGAGCGCTTGGGCTTCCGCATCCTCTTCTGACTGCAAAACCAAGGACATCTTGGCCGCCGATTCAGCCCCCAATTCAGTGAGTTTGGATCCCGTTCCACAATTCTGAATGGATTGTTGCATCAGCCAATGGAATCGACTTCCCCAAACCATTCGTTCCTGTTGGTGGGGATTGGCCGGCAACAGTAAACAATCCAAATAGAGATGCTGAAACTGTCGCGGACAGGTCATCCAAGCATTCAAAACCCCTTGGGACAAATGCTGCATCATGCAAAACAATGTGGCTATCCAAAGCCATTAAAAATCAAGTTCTTGAAATAGTTCAGCGATCGGGAGGCTGAAACCTGGAATGATCGCTTCACCATCGAGGCGATCGGCTGTTTTGAGCAGACGATCGGGTTCTTGGGGCGATCGATAAACTAAAATATAGCGCTGCTGTGGATTAATCACCCACATTAACCTTGTGCCATTAGCGAAATATTCCGTGATTTTCCCGTCAATTTCTTCGACGGTGTTTCCTGGCGACAAGACCTCAACGGCTAAGTCGGGTGCGCCTTCGAGAAAGCCGGTGGGTAGGGTGGTGAGTCCTTGAAGTCGGTTTTTGACAAAAAAGGCTAAATCGGGCGATCGTCTGTTGCCATTTTGCATCTTGAAGCCGGTGCTGGAATCAAAGAGCAATCCCAGTTTTTGGCTCCGAATATAACTCCCCAATAAAATCATTAAGGTGCTACAAATGTGGCCATGTAAAGCACCTGAATTTCCTATATCAATCAGTTGATTATTGACAAGTTCATAGCGGTGGCCGTCGTTGGGCAGGGCCATGAATGCGGCATCTGTCCATGGGGGTGATGAGGTGGACTCGGGGGTGGATCGAGGTTGCGTGAGGGTCATGGCTGGCCTCGGGCGATCGCCTGGATAAGACCGATTATAGCGATCGCCCCTGAGCTACTGAGTCCTAGGGGCGATCGCGTGGCTTAAGGTTGATTAGTATTAGCTGTCGGCTTGATAGGAGAAACTATTCAGCTTTTCTTGCAATTTCAGGAATTTTGCTCTCCGATCTTCTAGCCATGCCAAATTAGCCTGCCACTCTTCCAAGGCTTCTGGTGAGATCTCCTGATTGTTCTCCAACGCTGAATTTAGAGCCAAAATACGGTGTTGAACATTCGCATTGACGCTCGACATCTGTTTGGCGAACACCTCTCGAAGGGCATCTTCTAGCTTTTTAGCCACACTTGGAATCTTTTTTTCAATACTTTTGAAACCTTCCTTAAAAACCTCGTTGCGAATGCCTTCATCAAGCTGCCCTAAAATTCCAAAACCACTGCTGACAAGCCCACCCCCACCTAGAAGGGCAGCAACGGCTGCAACAATCGGCGCGATCGTAATACTAGGAATCAGAATGGCTGCGCCCAAAGCTCCTATTAATATGACTCCTAGGGAGATTGTAGCGCCCCCACCAAACCCCCAGGCTCCCATCTCGTAGTCGATCTTTGACCAGTCAGAATTACGAAAGTCAAAATCTATATTGAAGTTAGAGAACTGAGCTTGTTTTCCTAGTTCTGATAGTCTCTCATCAATAAGCTGAATTGTTTTTTCAGCCTCTTGATTGAGATTGATCAGCATTGGTTCCAAGTGCTTGACGATGAGCGTTGTTTCAAGCCACTTTTTCAAATCTTTAGTGAAACTTGATTCAAGCTGCTTGGCATAACTCTTGATTTTTTCATCACGATCCCAAAGGGGATCATGCTTATCCTTCCAGGTAGTTGATGCTACCTTCAAACGCTTCCTAAGGTCTTTCTTCCATTCTTGAAAAAGCTGTCGATAGCTCTGAATAAACGCATCTCGCTGCTGATTAGCATACTCGTTAAAAACAACCACACGACCACTGATTTCTCCAATTTCTTCCAACATAGAAGCCCTGGTTTGGAGAATTTTGAATATGCGCTCTTGCATATCCCTATTAGCAGATTCAATTTGCTCTAGAGCCAATTCACAAAATTGTTGTGATCGGGCTTGAGCTGAAGTCAGTTGAATCAGTCCTCGTTCATTTGCCAAGAAATTTTCTAGCGCCTTCACGAAGACATTAAAATCATCTGAATATTCGTTAGAGATGTTCTTTTGAGCTGCCTCTAGTGACTTCTCCGCTGAAATGTAATGAATGCGATTTTGATCACCCAGCAAAGGAGATGCGCTACCATGACTCTCCATAAGCAACTCTTGAGCGCGACCTCGAAACCTTTTTCGTTTCTCTTCAGTTTCAAGGAAGTCAATAGCATTAAAAACAACAAACAATGATCGCGCTGGGCGGCTCTCATCTCCAATATTTAAATGCTTTCTCAAATTTGCCAATGTTTGCAGTTCTAACTGAGACAGTACACGAGATGCACCACTGACAAAAATCACAGCATCCACATTCTCAAGAATTTGTTGTGTAATTTTTGTTCTTTCAGGATGCTCGTTCAGTCCAGGTGAGTCAATGATCACACCTCCCTGGCGGCATATTTCTAGATTAGGAGTCTCAAAAATTACTTCCCTAATTATTGGGGATGTTTTCGGTGTTTTATCAAATTTAATTGATGTTTTTGATTTATATTCACTATATGAATGCAAGATCTCTGTTTCACCATTTTCATAGTAGCAAGTGATTCGTTCTGTTTCTGCGTACTGGATTTTAGAAACTGTCCCACTACACGGGAGAATGTCCGTTGGCTGAATGGACTTTCCCAGCAAGGCATTGATCAGCGTTGACTTGCCCGCATTAGATTCACCTGTAACAGATATATAAAATTTGAGATTCTCTAGGTTTTGAGAGATAATCAATAACTCATCCAGTGACACTCCAGAAATAGAATTGCACTGCACAAGTTCCGAAATCAGTGTTCTTATTTGCCTGAGAACATTTAGCAACTGGTCGCGACTGTTTCTGAATGATGTCAGTTCTTGGTACTGCAAGTTGTCATTAGCCATAATTCTAATCTAGGCTTCCTGATACTGTTTGATCGGCACACTAGCGCCGACTGATTTCTTATTGATAGCGCAATTTAGCCACTTTCTTGTTAGAGTATAGCAAAATTTTTCAAATTCTCACTTGACAGAAGTGATTAAAAATACAAAATATTTGACTAAGCATCAAAAAACTTAACCGCCCATTCTGCCTGAGGTTGGTCATTCCAATGGTTATGTCATTCGTGTTTCCAGCGGCGATCCAAGCAGGGCTAGCATCAGGAGCCTATGAAGTCGTTCGTCACTCTGTTACAGGGAATTTCATTGGACTTGCCCGTGATGTCGTCACCAAGAAATTTGTGGGCCACGCTATTGGCGCAGCTACATCAATGGGTGCTGCTTCCTGGCTTGCTCCTGCCCAGCTCGTACTGGGTTTAACTGTCGGAGCCGCCCAAGCAGCCCAAACCCATCGGGGCTTTCAGAAGACCTATCGCGAACTCGACATTATCAAATCAGGCATTGCCAGCTTACAAAGTAGCGTGGGTATCTTGCAGGCCAGCCAAGCCATCTTGGGTGTTGGTGTGGTGGCTGGAGTTGCCCTTTCGGCTGCGAATCTGTGGCAGACCATAAAGCTGAGGCAGGAAGTGCAACAGCTTGGAATGGAGATGAAAGAAGGCTTTCTCAATCTAGAAAATTTGGTTAATACTCAGAGCCAAGAAATTCAAGATCACGTTCAGCGAGTCGCTGAAGATATCAAATTTGAGCAGCACCGTGTTGTGCTGGTGCGGGCCTATGGTCAGTTTTGTGAAGCTAATCGGCTGATCAAAACAGCTTTGGCTTGCGATGATTTGGCAGTTCGCAACAGCACACTTTCTAATGCAGAATTGATGCTCTCAAATGCTTTGGCCGATTATCGAAATCCGCAATTGCTCTCGGATTTGTCGGCAGCCGCTCGCTTGCGTCGCCTCGAATGTTGCTGGGCGATCGAACAAGCGCTGGCCCTGACCTTTCAACTACGCGGACAATATAAGGCCGTGGTTGATCGCCTCTTGCAGTTGCGATCGCACATTGCCCAAGCTGCCATTGATCTGTTGAATATGGCAACCCCTGAAGAAGTTGCTTTCCTAGTGCCTGAATTGATGCGAATCTATAATGCTGACTTGGAAGTCATTCAGTCCTGGATCGATCATGCAGACTGGATTTCCACGCTTTCCCAAGATGAACTATTGGAACTGCCCTCTAATTCAGCACCAGCCCTTGAGTTGGAAAATGAAGCTCAGTCACCCGATCTAGAAGCAGTGCCCGCAGAAGTAGTTTTATATGAATCGTGGACACAAAAAATGCCGCGAGCTGCGATTCAGGATGCGACCATATTGATGTTCAATCCTGATTTACGGCTACCAACAATCGAAGAAATTCAGAAAGCAGCTCAACAGAAGAATTATCATGCTTTGAATGCTGAAAATCTTCAGTCAGTTTCTGATCCCGCATTGGCTAACCTCAAGCAATATTTTCGACAGTTGCCTAGCATCAGTTAGTATCTCAAGTGCTACAGCCCTTGCCGCAATCACTAGGTACAATAACAGCACTTAGTAAACCAGTTTCTCAGGCACTGTAAATCCACTAGTCGGGCTGCTAGTCTCGTTAATTGTTCCAACACCTCTATAGTTTCTGTT